>LNQR01000059.1 GCA_001541255.1 Candidatus Magnetominusculus xianensis | reverse complement strand
GAACCTCCATGTTATTGTAGATATATATCTACAATAACATGGCCAAATAAAAAGCTCAACACCTTATCCCATTTTTTTGACGCAGACCCGGGAGCGGGGGAGCGTTGCGCCCTTGACAAGGCATAGAGCCGTTTTGTTATGTTTTAGTGATATGTATCAAGGCCGGTTTATGACAGCCCTTGGGGTAGCTGCCCTTATTATTGCGGCGTTGTTTGCGTTAAACAGCTGTAATAAAACGAGGAATTTCACTAAGGCAGAGTTCACTGGAGATAATTTTCAACTCAGGAGCGCGTCGTTAAAGGAGAAAACCCCGGTATATTATTCACACATGGACGGCACAAAGGGGATATATTTCTTTGTAGTCAAAGTAAACGACCAGCTCTATTCATATTTTGATATATGCAACTCGTGTAAACAGCACAATCAGGGCTATAGGGTAGAGGAGAAATTTATCGAGTGCCGGGACTGTCAGGTAACTATTGCCTACGAAGACCTGAAGACCGGAGTTGGCAGCTGCTATCCAATCCGCCTTCATGGAAAAGAAGAAAACGGTGTGTATTCGATTCCCCGTTCAGAAATCGTGAAGGGCAGACAGTATTTTCCGTAGAAATATCAGGTAGTTATTCCTGGGGCAGCCCATCTTGCTGGTAGTTCTGCGTTTAATCTAACGGTAGTCAATCAAAGAAAAAATATTTATTTTATAAAAAGCTCTTGACATACAGACATGATTTATGTTTTAATCGCATAATCTTATGGTATTAGCTAATAGTGTATGCTTAATAATTTAGATATATCAAATAGTTGCTGTAAAAAAGATGAGTTTAGCTCATTATCATCATTCACTCAGGAGGTATTATAGGTATGAAAGTAAAATTATTTTTTCTGATTGTACTTATCGCACTGTGTAGTTTGGTAGTTTCAGGTCAGGCCTTTGCTGCAAAAAAATCTTCTAAGGCATCCTTCCCAGCAGCAGTCTCTCACGAAGGTAATAATAATAAGGCAGAGCAGTTGGCAGAAGACCAAAGTCCGGGCGAAATAAAACATACAGGTTTCTTTAAGAAGATGAAGCAAGAGGTGTTTTCATATTTACAGCAAAATGTCCCTTTTATTTCAAAGGTATACATCGGCATGGGCTATCGCAGCTCCTCCAACCCCGACACTACCGGAGAGTCCGACTGCTCTAATCTGGTCAACGCTATTACGAGAAACAGTTTAATCGGAACTGATTATGAGTTCGCACCGAATGAATTTTCCTCACAGGACATGCGCGAAAACTGCCATTATGTTTCATTGTGGGACGTAAAGCCCGGAGACCTCATCTTCTTCTCCAAAGGGAGAAGGCACAACATCATATACCATGTCGGCGTCATAACAAAAGTCCTGTTTGGCACGGTGCATTTCGTTCATGCCTCAAGTAACTACGGCGTGGTAGAGACCGTCTCCGGTTCTGAAACATGGCGGCATTACTGGGGGAAGCAGCTCCATTCCTTCGGCAGATGGAAGCCGGATGTATTTGTTAAGAAGCAGGCTGCTTAACCTCACAAAGCCTGACCACCAAACATGCCCGGTGTAATAACGTTACATCGGGCTTTTTATTGTGCTGAAAAATGGGACAATTTATTTAGTGTTTTTTTTTAATTAGTTTATGATAGACTTGATACTTCAGAGCCATGCCTTGCTGGTACAGGGTGTCATGTGCCCGAATGCCCGAATGATTAGATGACTAAAAGAATAAACTTATAAGGAGTTAAGCTATGTACATAGTGATGGTAACCCCTGAGATTGCCCCCGTAGCCAAGGTTGGCGGCCTTGCCGATGTTGTCTTTGGCCTCAGCCGTGAGCTTGAAATAAGAGGAAACTCTGTTGAAATAATCCTGCCGAAATATGACTGTATGTGGTATGGCGAGATTTTTGGATTGTGTGTGGATTATGATAATCTTTGGGTGCCATATTACGACCAATGGATACACTGCACAGTGTTTTTTGGTTTTGTCCACGGGCGTAAGTGTTATTTTATAGACCCCCATTCGGACAAGGGCTTTTTCAACAGGGGGGTGTTCTACGGTCATTGGGACGATGCCGAGAGATTCGCTTTTTTCTGCAGGGCAGCGCTTGAGTACATGCTCAAGGCAAATAAACACCCTGATATCATACACTGCCACGACTGGCAGACAGCCATGCTGCCCGTACTACTTTATGACATATATGCCAATCTCGGCATGACACACCCCCGGGTCTGCTTCACGCTGCACAATATGAAGCATCAGGGCATCACCGGCGAATTTGTCTTCAGAGAGACGGGGCTTAATCCACTGGATTATTTCAGGGCAGACAGGTTTCAGGACGACGCTAACCCACATGTTGTTAATCTGATGAAGGGTGGTATTGTCTATTCAAACTTTATAACCACTGTATCGCCGCAGTATGCCTGGGACATAAGGACCTCTGAACAGGGGTTTGGCATGGGACATACACTCTACACACACCAGGGCAAGTTTGGGGGCATCTTAAACGGTATTGATTACGATGTCTGGAACCCGGAGACAGACCGATATATTCCACATAAATACTCGCTTAGTACGCTTGACGACAAGTACAATAACAAAGAGGCCCTAAGGCACAGACTGCTGATGAGGCAGGACCTCAAACCTATTATCTGTGCTATCGGACGGCTTGACCACCAAAAGGGTGTATATCTGATAAGACATGCCCTGCACTATGCCCTTGCTAACGGCTGGCAGTTTGTCCTGCTTGGCTCAAGCCCTGAACAGGCCGTAAATGATGAGTTCTGGCGCATGAAATGTGACCTTAACGACAATCCTGACTGCCATATTGAGCTGGGCTATAATGAGGAGCTTTCGCACCTTATTTATGCTGGTTCAGATTTAATAGTAATCCCAAGCCTGTTTGAGCCGTGTGGTCTTACCCAGATGATTGCCATGAAGTACGGTACGATTCCAATTGTCAGAAGCACCGGGGGGTTGAGTAACACCGTGTTTGACGCAAACTACTCAGAATTACCCTTTGAGCAGCGCAATGGTTACACGTTTTATGACCCATCAAATGAGGCCCTTGAACATGCAATGGTGCGCTCAGTAGGTCTGTGGTATGAATATCCTCAGCAGTTCCGGCAGCTAATGGAAAATGCGATGCGCTATGACTATTCGTGGAACAATCCGGGCGAACACTATTTGAAGGTCTATGACTTTATAAGAAACAAGTAGGGGAATATGCCCCTGTGACAGGTCTGCTCTATGGAAGTTGATGCTATACGTCTGACGAAAAATGCAAAGATGCTTAAGGTGTTGAAAGACGCTGAGAAAGCGGCTTCATTAATCAACATGAGCGTGTTGATAAGCGGCGAAGACAGCTTTGGAAAAGAACTCATAGCGAGAAAGATTCACTCTGAAGGCGAGAGAAAGCATAAGCCATTTCTAACTATCAGCACATCTGCCTTTGCGGCTGACATTGCCGAGAAAGAATTATTTGGGTGGAAAAAAGGCACATTTGCTGGCGCTATTGAAGACAAGACCGGCATACTTGCCAAAGGCAATGGCGGCACTCTGTACATTGAGGACATTGACAGGATAGACGCTAATCTTCAGGCAAAACTCTACAAGTTTATTGTAGAAAAAAAATACCGTCCACTTGGAAGCACCCATGCCATTAAGTCCGATGCCAGAGTAATAGGCTCAACAGGCAGGAAACTTTCCGAGGCGGTGAAAAAAGGTAATTTTCGGGAAGATTTATATAAGATATTAAAGTCTCTGGAGATAAAGCTCCCCCCCCTGAGGGAACGAAAAGAAGACCTGCTGCCTATGGCCATGTATTTACTTGATTATTATAGTAAAAAGTATGAAACCGGACACAAGGAATTTTCTGAGTCGGCAATTAAATTTATAACAGGCTACGACTGGCCGGACAATCTGAGGGAACTATCCCATGCCATAAAGAAATCTGCAGTTCTCTCCGACACACCTATAATCCAGCACAATGATTTAATCCTCGACATTCCATCTAAGTATTCAATCTATGAATTTCTTGATGAGAAGTTGAGCAAATACCTCACCGAAATTGGCGATATTAAAGGCGGCAGTCTCTATGGCGCTATAATATCTGAGGTGGAAAAATCCCTTTTAACAATAGTCCTGAAGGAAGTAAAAGGCAATCAGTTGAGGGCATCAAAGATTCTCGGCATAAACAGAAATACGCTGAGGTCTAAAATCAAACAATATGACATAAAATCGTGAATCATACTGGTTTAATCCTCATGAATTTCCTCTTTCCAACCTGCATGACATACTCCCCAGCAGGGAGTTTTTCATCCTGAGAGCGTGGTTTCTGACCGTCAATCTTAACTCCGCCCTGATTTATCAGACGAATCGCCTGTCCCGTGCTTTCACATAGACCGGTGTCTTTCAGGATTTTGGGCAGCCACACTTCCAGCTCTGTCCATTGATATGAGTACACGGCAATGTCATCAGGTATCTCTTTCGACTTAAAGACTAAATCGAACTCCGCTTTTGCCATTGCTGCGGCCTCCGTGCCGTGGTATCTTCCTGCAATCTCAAGGGCAAGTTCCTCTTTTGCCTTTTTGGGATGAACAGTGCCGTTTACAAGTCCCTCGCGCAGTGCCGACAGGTCTTCGTTTGTCCTGTGGCTTAACAGCTCATAGTATTTCAGCATCAGCTCATCTGTTATGGACATTAATTTACCATATATCTCTTTTGCCGGTTCGTTGATGCCGACGTAGTTTCCAAGGCTCTTGGACATCTTGTTTACGCCGTCAAGCCCCTCGAGAAGCGGCATCATCAGGACTACCTGTTCGGCAACACCGTACTTTCTCTGAAGGGTTCTGCCCATCAGGAGATTAAAACGCTGGTCTGTGCCGCCAAGCTCTACGTCTGCCTTTAGCGCAACGGAGTCATACCCTTGAAACAACGGGTAATAAAACTCAAGGAGCGATATGGGGGTATGCGCCTCAAAGCGTTTCTTAAAATCATCCCGTTCAAGCATTCCAGATACCGTTAGAAGCGCCCCCAGGGCGGCTACCTCATGGGCGGACATCTTAGAAAACCACTCGCTGTTAAACACTATTTTTGTGCGCTCAGGGTCAAGAATCTTAAATATTTGCTCTTTATATGTCACCGCATTTGCGTCAACCTCCTCTTTGGAGAGGGTCTTACGCTGCTCGTTTTTGCCGGTTGGGTCACCAATCATGCCGGTAAAGTCGCCGATTAGAAATATCGCCTCATGACCAAGCTCCTGAAAATGGCGCATCTTTTCAATCAACACAGTATGCCCCAGGTGTATATCAGGGGCTGTGGGGTCAAACCCAGCCTTTATCCGAAGTGGACGGTTCTCTGCATGAGAGCGGGCCAGCTTATCAAGCAGCTCCGTCTCATTTATTATCTCAACAGCCCCTCGTCTGATAAGCTCTAACTGTTTTTTTGGACTTTCAAACATTGTCAATAACCCTTTCGTCACCGGTGGCCTTAGCGCCGGAGTTTGTTTTGCTGTCTGTTTTATTATACAGATAGAAGATAAAACCCGGCAGACTTGCCGCCAGCGTAGTTAAATACCACCCGAAAGAAATCGCTATGGCCGTCTCCTCTGGTATTCCCGCCTTTTTAAAGAGTATTACAAATGCCCCTTCGCGCAGGCCAAGCCCGGAAATAGATATAGGAATCGAGGCAATCAGTATTATTACTGGTATGAATATTAAGAGGTCTAACACATCAATCTTCACGCCCAGACCAACGGCTGTCAAATAGGCACATCCAATTGCTATGAGCTGTGCTGCCGTTGTCAGCAAAAACGACAACGCAATCGCCCTGAGATTCCTCATATACAAATGGAAGTATTCATAAAACTTTGAGACAGAGGCAAATCTGCCGCCCAAACGAAACCTGAACACTATAAAACTCACCACCACAAAGGCAGCCGTTACCACCGGAGTAAAATACTCCACACCAGTGCCAACAAGCCGGTTCAGACCAAACAACATTGCCGCAAACCCGATGAAGATAATATTTGCCAGCCCTATATACCTGTCCATAAACACAGACCCGGCGGCAATCAATCCATTCCCGGTCTTTTTATATACATAGTATAGTTTTACCGCATCGCCTCCCGTTGTCCCTGGCATTACATTATTAAAAAATAGTCCTATCATATTAAGTGAAAACAGCTTGCTAAGAGGAATATCGTCAGAGATAAACAACTGCCACCTCCTGGATATTATAAGCATCGAAAAAACACAAAGCAGCGAAGCCGCAAAGAAACACAGCAGATTAATATTTCTCAGCAGTGAAAAAACCTTCGATGTGTCGATCTTGGAAAGCAGGACATATAGGATCACCGCACTGATAAGGACCTTTGCTGCGGCCACGGCAGCATTCTTTACTTTCTTGTTCAATGGTTTCCTCACGCATTAGGTTATATAAATAAACAAACTCCTGTCAAGCCTGTTAAGCCTGTTAAGCAAGAAGCGCCTGCTCAATTCATACAATTGACATAAGGGTCGCAATGCGTTTACAATTTCATTAGGCAGCGCATTAGGCAACGCACTGGGCTGCCGCAGGAGGGAGCTGCGCATGATAGGTTTTATTGGCGGCGGTAACATGGCCGAGGCCCTTATTAAAGGAATTAGAGGCACTGCCTCAAAAGACATATATGTCTCAGAGCCAAATGAACAAAGACGGCTCTATCTAAAAACAACATATGGCGTTGACACCACCGGCAATAACATGGAGCTGGCCGCGTCGTCAGATATTATCGTCATCGCAGTAAAGCCGCAGGTCATAAGCGCCCTAGCCGATGAGTTTAGCGGCACAGACCTGTCGAAAAAGACTATTGTATCCATAGCCGCCGGGGTCTCGATTTCTAATCTAAGACAGGCATTCAGGACAGAGACCGTTATCAGGGTGATGCCCAATACACCGGCGTTAGTGCTCAAGGGGATGTCCGTAATATCTGCTGCTGAGGGAATTTCCCCTGAGACGATAGATAAAATTGACGCTATATTTTCCTCTATCGGGGAGATACTCCACCTGCCCGAGGCTCACATGGACGCAGTGACGGCTGTATCGGGAAGCGGTCCTGCCTTTATCTCTTTCTTTGTGCAGGGCATGATTGAGGGTGGCATAGCGCTTGGTCTTGATGGGCAGACGGCCTCAGCGTTAGCCATACAAACGCTTGCGGGCACGTCAGAGCTGCTTGCCTCACACAGCCCAGAGGCCATAATAAAAATGGTATCATCCCCTGGTGGAACTACTGTTGCGGGGCTGAAAGTAATGCAAGACAGAGACGCAGCAGGGCTTATTGCCGATGTGCTGAGGGCGGCGGCCATACGCAGCGCTGAACTGAATATTAAACTAAAGGGCCAATAAAGCCAGGAGGTCAGATATGTTTATCATCGGAAATCTCGTAGGCGCAATTGCTCAGATAGCAGACCTGATACTGGGGGCGTACATGTGGATTGTCATTGTCTCCGCCCTGATAAGCTGGGTAAACCCTGACCCGTATAACCCTATTGTGAGATTTTTATATATGGCAACTGAGCCGGTGCTGCGGCCAATCAGGAGAAAAATCGGCAACCTTGGCGGCATAGACATCTCTCCGTTGATTGTCGTACTGGCAATTGTGTTTCTCAGGTCTTTTCTGGTGGGAAGCCTGATGCAGGCAAGCCGCGTTTTACATTGATATTCCGGTGAATTCGCCGTTGAATTCAGGAGATTCACGGAATTTTCAAAATTAACAGATATTGCCGCGGCAATAAACTTATTTTAATTGCCGCATTATGATATACTTATTACGCTATTAATAAGTATTCAGGACAGAAGGAGGCAGCATGAGGATTACACCGCTGGATATTCAGCAAAAGCAGTTCCCCGTGAAGTTCCGAGGGTTCGACGTAGAGGAGGTCTATGCCTTTTTGGAAATCCTCCGTGAGGAGATGGAGGAACTGCTCAGGGAAAACACATCGCTAAAAGAGCAGATTCACATCATAGAAGGACAGTTGAAAGAGCATAAGAACATGGAAACTACCCTTAGAGAGACACTGATAACCGCCCAGCAAATGATCGAGGCATACAAGACAAACGCAAGAAAAGAGGCCGAGCTGATCACGCGAGAGTCTGAGCTGAGGGCAGATGAAATAATAAAAAAGGCACAGGAGCGCGTAGTAAAAATCCATGAAGACATCGTTGACCTCAGGGGCATAAGGAGACATTTTAAGGAAGAGATAAAGCGCCTGATTGAGAAACTCTTACGGGAGATTGAATTTGACAAAGAAAGAGAGGGTGACGACGTCTGGGAAGATAATAGAAGAGACGACAGACGAGTAGGAGCTGACAACACCATTGAACGCGTATAGCACACTAAAAGGGGTTCATGATATATTCCCCCCCGATGTGTTCATATGGAATAAAATAGAAAGGACAGCCAAAGACTTGTTTTATATCTTCGGCTACGATGAGATAAAAATCCCTATCATAGAATCTACTGAAATTTTTACCCGTTCAATAGGACAGTCCACAGATATAGTAGGAAAGGAGATGTACACGTTTACTGACAAGGGCGGAAGGGGCATTACGCTGCGCCCCGAAGGCACGGCGTCAGTTGCAAGGTGTTATGTGGAAAATGCCCTCTACAGGTGCACTCCGCCTCAAAAATATTATTACATCGGGCCTATGTTTCGTTACGAACGCCCGCAAAAAGGCAGGCTCAGGCAGTTTTATCAAATTGGCGCTGAGTGCTTTGCCTCGTCAACCCCGGAGACCGACGCCGAGATGTTGTTCATGATTAACGAGTTTTTTAATAAGCTGCAAGTGCCTGAACTGCGGCTCGAAATAAATTCTATCGGCTGTAAGGTCTGCCGTCCTGAATATAACGCAGCGCTGACCATGTTCTTCTCACAAGCATCCCTCTGTGGTGACTGTAAGACAAGGCTGGTGAAAAATCCCCTGAGGATTCTTGATTGCAAAGTGGACAGATGTGTGGAACTAAGAAAAGGGGCGCCGGTTATCACAGATTTCCTATGTGAACCCTGCAAGACACACCACGAAGGACTAAGAGAACTGCTCAAGGGCAGGGGCATTGCCTTTCACGACAATCCTCTGATAGTACGGGGGCTTGATTATTATACGAGGACGACCTTCGAGGTAACAACTGAGCACCTCGGCGCACAAAAGGCAGTAGCAGCGGGGGGAAGATACGACAACCTTGTGGAGGAGTTCGGCGGTCCGGCAACACCGGCAATAGGCTTCGCCATTGGCATGGAGAGGCTTGCCGAGTTGATGAGACTATTTGACCCATATCCAAACTCCCCTTTTTTCTATTTCGCGGCACTTGGAGAGCAGGCATCGGCAATTGCCCTTTCGCTGGCCATAAGACTCATGGACAAGAACATATCTTCTATATGTGCCGACTGGCAAATCCCTCTAAAGGGACATATGAAAAGGGCAAACAAATTAAACGCAAAATATGTCATAATGCTAGGTGCAGATGAAATCCAAAAGGGCAAGGCCACATGGAAGCAGATGTCAAACGCTGCGCAGGGCGAAATAGACGTAAATAACGTTGGTGAGTTCATTGCATTGTCAGAGCAATGGCTAACAAGGCAGGGCAGTAATGATTGAGAGCATGACAGGCTATGGCGCAAGCGAAAGAAACGGCCTTAAAGTAGAGATGCGTTCGTTTAATCACAGGTTTCTTGACCTGAACATAAAGGCGCCGCCGTTTTTCCTGAAGCACGAAATTGGGATAAGAAATCAGATAAAAAATCAATTCCATCGCGGTCATATAGACATCTTTGTGACAGTTGCCCCTGAAAACACATTCAAGGTATCGATTAACAAGGATTTCGTAAAAGGGCTTATACACGCGGTTTCAGAGGTCAAGGACGAGTTTCACCTGCGCGGTGAGATAGACTTTGCTGCCATCTTGTCGTTTAAAGAGGCAATTGTTACCGAGATGAATGAAATACCGGAGGATGCCATAGATGAGACCTTCCATGAGGCTATGGCGAGATTGAAGGCAATGAGACAAAAAGAGGGTCAAATCCTTCTTGTGGAAATCACAAAGCATCTGGATATAATAGACGCAGCCTTAAGCCAGATAAGGGAAGGCTCTGCTGGCGCTATGGAAAGAAATCTCGGCAGGATTAAAAATAAAATAGAAGAACTTATGGATTCAGCACAGGTTGACGACGCAAGGGTCTTGCAGGAAGCCGCTCTTTTGGCGGAAAAATACGATATTTCAGAAGAAATCCAACGCATAGGAAGCCACCTGAAACAATTCAGACAAAACCTTGCGGATAATGATAAAATAGGCAGAAAACTTGATTTTATATTACAAGAGCTTAACAGGGAGGCAAATACGATTTCCTCGAAGACCGACATGTATTCGGTAAACGCCGTCGCTGTTGACTTAAAGGCAGAGATAGAGAAGCTGCGCGAGCAGGCGCAGAATATTCAGTGAATGCGCAATTGGAATAAAAGGGTGCGACTCCAATGTACATAAATAAGGGACGTCTGTATATACTTTCAGCCCCGTCTGGAACGGGCAAGACCACGATTTGCGGGGAGATACTTAAGACTGTCTCAAATCTGAAAGTGTCCGTATCCTTTACAACTCGCAGCCCGCGCGCTGGTGAGCGCAACGATATTGATTATACATTTGTCAGCGTCGGGGAGTTTAAGGAGAGATTGGCTGCCGGGGAATTTATAGAGTGGGCAGAGGTCCACGGTAATTATTACGGCACCTCAATAAAAAGGATAGAGGAGATACAGAACGAAGGCAGCGACATACTGCTTGACATAGACACACACGGGGCAAAGCAGATAAGGGCAAGACACATTGACGCCATATATATATTCATCCTTCCCCCATCGCTTAAGACCCTGCGGGAGCGTCTTTATAAGCGTAACCTTGACGATGAAAAGACAATAAACCGGCGGCTTGACAAGGCAAAAGATGAGATCAGCGAAAGCCTGTATTACGACTACATAATAGTAAACAACAATCTGAGCGAGGCCGTTGATGGCCTGAAGTCGATAATATTATCAAGCAGATTAAAGGCAGACTGCCTGAATACCGGCTGGTACGAAGCCGAATTCGGGATATAACATGGATGCCCCTAAAAATAATGGATAGTTATTACAGCAGCTACAGGAGGACTAATTAATGGAGTCAATCTCACTGCCCATTGAACTTGATTACAATCAGGTAGACGGGCGATTCAGGCTTGTACACATCATATCGCAAAGGGTAAAGGAACTTGCCCACAAGGGGAAACCGATGATTACCTCAAAGGCACATAAATTGACTACAATAGCCCTTGAGGAGGCCATCAACTACAAGCTTGAGTTCATCACCGGTGTTGAGGCAAAGCAGGCAAACGAAGAGGCAAAGAAGCTGGACTATAAGAGGTTTTTAGAAGAGAAGCGCAGGGCAAGCGAACAGGAAGACCTCTCAGAGCTCGAAAAAGACCTCAAGTTCTATCTCGACGAGAGAGAAGAGCCTGGCATAAAGCACACAATAGATACACTGTTTACCGATGGGGAACCCTCAGCAGATATGGAGTAGTGTAATTCCTAATGGAAGATAAGGAACGGGGGTTGGCGGGCGCGCCAGGCAGTGTAAGCAAATATGTGATACTTGGAGTAACAGGCAGTGTTGCTGCCTTTAAGAGTCCGCTTGTGGTGCGCGCAATTAAAGACTCCGGCATAGGGGTGAGGGTAGTTATGACTGAGGCCGCGAAGCAGTTCGTAACACCGCTGTCATTAGAACTGGTATCAGGGAATCCTGTGCTGTGGGATAGTTTCCAGTCTCCGCTGTCTCACATAGAAATAGCAAGGGACGCGTGTGCCCTGATAGCTGCCCCGGCGACGCTTAATACAATTTCCAAGTTTTCCACAGGCGTTGCGGACAATCTGTTGACAACACTATTTATGGCCTTTAGAGGCCCTGTAATAATAGCCCCGGCCATGAACTGGAGGATGTACGACAATCCAATATTTAAAGACCGGCTGGCCTATCTGAAGGACAAGGGAATCATAGAAGTAACACCAGAGCGGGGGGCGCTTGCCTGCGGTGAAGAGGGCGTTGGGCGCATGGCCTCAACACAGAGGATTGTGCATACACTAAAGCGCACACTAGGGGCAAACGACATGAAGGGCCTTAAGGTGATTGTAACATCAGGGCCAACACGTGAATACATAGACCCTGTAAGGTTTATAACAAACAGGTCTTCGGGGAAAATGGGACGTGCCCTTGCGCGCGCGGCCTGTCTGAGGGGGGCCTTTGTAACGCTTATAAGCGGCCCGTCATCTGTGCCACCGCACGATGATGTCCTTGATGAAATTGATGACGCCGAGATTATTCGGGTTGAGACCTCTGGCGAAATGGAGAAAGCCATTTTAGAAAAATCAAAAGAAGCCGATATAGTAGTGATGGCTGCGGCGGTGTGTGATTTTAAACCGGAGAGGTTCTCTCAGGATAAGCTCTCACGTTCGGAGGGACTTACCCTTGAACTTGTCAAAACGGCTGATATTTTAGGGAAAATCTCAGCACACGCCTCAAAAAAGACTTATTTAACAGGTTTTGCCGCAGAAACAGGGGACAGAAAAGACAGGGCGCGCGAAAAACTCCAGAAAAAAGGTATCGACATGATAGTCTTTAACGATGTTACTCAAGAGGGGGCAGGTTTTGACTCCGACACTAACATTATGACCATAATAACCCCAACAGAGGAGCTGTCTATCCCTAAAATGTCAAAGGATGCAGGCGCAAACAGAATTTTTGACAAAATACTCTTAAACATAAAAGGCCGGAACTGATGCATCCCGACAAACTAAACAGACTCAAGGAAAAGATTTTCGCCGGTACAAACCCCAAGCTGTTCATTCCGCTGTCGGATGAGTACAAAAATCACGGCATGACAGCCGACGCCATACATATACTGGAACACTGCATTGAAACATATCCTAACTACATGAGCGCACGTGCAGCCCTTGGGAATCTGTACGCGGAAAAGGGCTGTTTCATACACGCCATTGAAGAGTTCGGCGTGGTTGCCAAAGTAATTCCTGACAACGTTCTGACACATAGAAAACTTGCCAAACTCTACTCCGCCATTGGCGACACTCAAAATGCCCTGTCATCATATGAAACAATCCTGGCAATAAAACCCTCTGATGAGGATGCGCTGACGAGCATACAGAAAATCCAAACAGAAGTCCGTTCAGCGGTGCAGGTACAACAAGAGGCGGCACAAGAGGCAGTAAGGGATGCTGCCATGGTTTTCGACAATGAAGATGCCTCTATTGCTGCCATGTTTAATCCAGTAGACGAATACGAACTTCCACCGGACATAGATCTTGATGAAGTCGATGACATTGGCGACGATGATGGAACGGTCGAAATCAAGATGGAGGAGCTGTTAGCCGCTGAAATCACGCCCGAGCCTGTATCTGATAAGATTAACGCCGAACCGGAATACGATTGCACTACCACACCTCCTGTCCAGTCTGCGGACAAATACGAGCCTCCCACTGATATTGATAGTGATACCAGCATTGTCAGTGACCCTGTTGATGAAACAACCGAAACCATAAACGAGCAGTCAACCACTGAAATCACGCCCATATCTGACGAACCTATATCTTCTGATGAGATTAACACCGAACCCGATATTATCGCACCGCTTTCAGCACATGTACACATAGATGAATATCAATTGCACATGGATATAGACATTGACGACGGCGAAGAGACCTCAGAGATCATAGACGATCAATCCCCCCCTGAAATCACCTTCGCCATCTCTGACATCTCTGATGAGATTAAAGCTGAACCTGAGTCTGAACTGCCAGAGACAGAACAGCAGGATATGCCAGATTTCAGGGCTGATTTTAAAATAATAGAAGAGACAGAAACGCTTCCCCCGCCCGAACCTGTGGCTGAATATGAAATGCTCCCGGATATAGACATTGGTGAAGGTGGAGATACGGCCGAGATCAAAGACGAGCCGCCAACTGGTGAAATCACAGTTGTCATATCTGACGAAACCGTCTCTGATGAGATAAAAGCTGAACCGGAGTCTGAACTGCCAGAGACAGAACAACTGGATATGGCCGATTTCAGGGCTGAATTAAAAGAAATGGAAACACCTCCCCCGTCTGAACCCGTGGCTGAATATGAAATGCTGCCGGATATAGACATTGGCGAAGGTGGAGATACAGCCGAAATCAAAGACGAGCTGTCAACAGGTGAAATCATACCCGTTATATCTGACGAGATAAAAGCTGAACCGGAGTCTGAACTGCCGGAGACAGAACAACAGGAAATGGCTGATAACAGGGCTGATTTAATAATCGAACTACCTGCTCCCTCTGAGACAGACAAACTGCTTGCAGCTGCAGACGGAGGTAGTCACGAAACACTACAACTCGACACACAATCCCTAATCGATGAAATCACTACTGCCGATGCAGCACACGGAGCGGCTATGGAGGATATGCCCGAGTTTGGAGTTAAGGAGGTTATGCCTCCTGCCCCATTTCATCCTGTTGACGAACATAAACTGCCTCCTGATAAAAATGATAATAATGACATGGACGGAGGTGAAGGAACTATTAAATTCAAACTGAGGCCATTACCAGGTGAAACCATCCCTTCTTCTGATACAATACGTGTAAAGGTCGTGGAGACTGCCCCGCCTACCCTGTTTAATTCTGTGGACGAACACGAACTCCCCCCGGACATAGACCATGGTGACATTGAAGACAATGAACTGTCAACTGATCTCAGGGCAGAGATGCCGCCTGATTTCACACCTGATTTAATGACAGAAGAGCCTATACCACCTGAGCTGCTCATTCCTGTGAATGAATACGAACTGCCCCCTGATATAGCCATCAGAGGCGAAGAACCAGTGCAGGTACCGCCCCCGGTCAGCAGCTTCATCCCTGATGAGACTACCCCTGTTGAGACAGAATCTGAGGTGGTGGTAAAGACACAGCCAACAGAGCCGACAGGGATTGAGGAGGCAGTCACTCCTGTTGAGACTGTTGCTGACACTGTAAAGCCAGCAAAGTTGGCAGTGCAGCCAGATATAGAGCCAGAGATAGTGATTGAAGAGGCCATACCACCTGACCTGCTTAATCCTGTGGAGGACTACGAACTGTCCCCTGAAGACGTTGATATCATCGGTGCCTCCGAGGCTGCATCCGGTCATATGGCAGAACCACAGATATATGAACCAATGCATGAAACCCAGGAGACCGCACAGGACGGCATTGACTCAGAAAAGCCGCCGGCTGCACTGGTGGACAAACAAACGCGCCAACACCCGGAGACTGAACCATCTGTAGTTGTCGAATCACCCGTAACTAAGATTGGCGCCGTGCCTGGCAAGAAGCCAGACCCGGAGAAGCCCTTCTCACAACACACTAAAATAATCGAAAATAAGATTTCAAAGCGTGTAGAAGGCAAGGTAAAGGCCGAAACAATCGACAGCAACCGTGTGTGGCTTATGCAGGAGCTGGACATGATAGACAGCTACATCATCACCGAACACTATCTGGCGGCAATAAAGGCATTTCAATACCTCCTTGAACGATATCCCGGTGATGAGGAGATATTAAAACGGCTTGATGACATCAGGCATCTGGCAAAACACATGGACAAAGACGATAACACGATGATAAGAAAGCTTCGCCACATTAAAGACAAACTAAGAGAACGAAAGAGATAGTATATGCTGCCAGAACAAACTGACGATAATGCCATCTGCAGAGTTGACAAGTTAAAGGCATGGCTTAGTTCAAAGCGCGCAGGGGCATTTCTAATCACTAACCTTACAAATATCAAATACCTGACCGGCTTTACCGGCTCAAGTGGATATTTACTTGCAGCCGGTGGTAAGGCTTACTTTTTCACAGACTTCCGGTACAAAGAACAATCAGTAGCCGAGACCAGGTCGTGTGATATAATGATAACGAAAAAAGATGCAATAAAGTTTATTATAAATTTTCTTGAAAAGAAGAAGATAAAAAACCTATCATTTGAAGATACCATAAGTTACAGGACATACGCGCAGTTTAAGCAGAGGTTTCAGCTAAGGGCGCTGCGAGATACGGTAGAGAATATCAGGATAAAGAAGGATGCTGAGGAACTGCGGCATATCAAAATAGCAGTCCAAAGGGCAGAAAGCGCCCTTGAGGAGATAAAACCCCGAATAAAGGCAGGCGTTACAGAAAAGGCTATAGCGTCAATGCTTGGGGAGAGTTTGAAGGCACAGGGAGTTGAAAAGATTCCATTTGATATAATCGTAGCAGCAGGAAGGCACTCATCCATGCCCCATGCCAGACCAACAGAAAAGGTATTGGAAAAAGGCGATTTACTCATAATAGACTGGGGTGGAGAGTCCGGGGGCTATTACTCTGACATGACGAGGACATTTCTCATAGGAGGGGGAAATGATTTGGGCAAGAAAAAAGAGATTTATGATATAGTACTCAAGGCCAACAAGAGGGCACGTGATTCGATAACAAAAGGACAGAGCGCTGCCGATGTGGACAGTGCTGCCCGCACACTGATAGCTGCTGCCGGGTTTGGGCGTTATTTTGGTCACTCAACAGGACATGGCATAGGAATGGAGGTTCACGAGCAGCCATATATCTCAGCCGTGAACAAGAAGCAAAAAATAGAAGAAAACATGGTCTTTACAATAGAGCCGGGCATATATATACCGGATATTGGGGGCGTGCGAATAGAGGATATGGTTTGTGTAACCGGGCAGTCGGCAGAGACGATAACAAACCTTACGAGAAATTTAGAGATATTGTAGCAGCGGCACAAAGAGCGGCAGGAGGCATTTTTGATAGCGACAAATGATTTCAGAAGAGGGTCAAAGATAGAATATAAGGGTGAGCCATATGAAATAATTGAGTTCCAGCACGTAAAAATGGGCAGAGGCGGGGCGTTTGTCCGTGCCAAGATGAAGGGATTAAAAAGCGGGAAGGTAATTGAAGATACATTCAACTCCGGTGAGAAATTCCCCAAGGCCAATCTCCAGAGCAAGCAGATGCAGTATCTGTATCTTCAGGACGGCATGTACTATTTTATGGACATGGAAAACTATGAGCAAGTCCCCCTGACCGAGGAACAGCTTGGCAGTTCCAAGTCCCTTTTAAAAGAGGAGATGATTGTAACGATACTTTATCATAAGGAGACGCCGCTTGCAGTTGAACTGCCAATATTTGTAGAGCTTGCCATATCGGAGACAGAGCCGGGTTTCAAAGGTGACACGGCATCAGGCGGGGCAAAACCAGCAAGGCTTGAAACCGGCGCCCTGATAAAAGTCCCGTTTCACATTAACCAGGGAGATACTATTAAAGTTGACACAAGGACAATGGAATACATCGAACGGGTGAAGTGATGGAAATTAATGATATTAAAGAACTCATAGAACTGATAAAAGAGACAGACATAACAGAGCTGAGATATGAAAAAGACGGGATGAGGATAAGCCTGAAAAGGGGATCATCCACACCTCCGGCAGACCCACCAGCAGTAAAAGTCCCCGTGGCGGAGGCTCTGGTCAAGGATACTGACGAGAATGTAAACTATTTGACAGTAAAATCCCCAATAGTTGGTACGTTCTACCGGTCGTCAACACCAGGCGCCGCCCCACTTGTCGAACTTGGCGACACGGTGAGAAAGGGACAGGCACTTTGCATAGTAGAGGCCATGAAGCTGATGAATGAAATAGAGAGCGAAGTAAACGGTGTAATAGTAAAAATATTTCATGAAAACGGCACTGCAGTTGAGTACGGTGAACCTCTGTTTCAAATAAATCCGCTCTGAGGTAAGGATATGCCTCTTTTTAAGAAAATACTAATAGCCAACAGGGGTGAGATAGCGATTCGCGTCGAGCGAGCCTGTAAAGAGCTTGGCATTAAGACTGTAGCCGTATACTCCGACGTGGAAAAGGATGCAATGCACGTCAGATTAGCTGATGAGTCGATATGTATAGGTCCGGCGCGAGCAGCAGACAGCTATTTGAACATTCCATCGATATTGAGCGCGGCAGAAATTACTGATTCTGAGGCAATACACCCCGGTTACGGGTTTTTGTCAGAAAACCCACAATTTGCCGAGGCATGTAAGAAGTCAAAGATAACATTCATTGGTCCCACGCCTGAGAACATCCGCATGGGTGGAAACAAGTCAAGGGCCAAACAAATAATGAAAAAAAATGGTATCCCCGTAGTTCCGGGAAGCGATGGCGCTATAACGGACAAGAATTTAATCGGGAAACTGTGTTCAAAGATAGGCTACCCTGTGATTCTAAAGGCCTCAGCCGGTGGGGGTGGCAGGGGAATGAGGATTGTACATACCGAGCCGCAGCTTGAAGCAGCGCTGTCATCCGCCGAGGCAGAGGCGATGGCCGCCTTTGGAAATGCTGAGATGTATGTCGAGAAGTATATAACCCGCACCCGACATGTCGAAGTCCAGATAGCAGTCGATAGCGATGGCACGGCAATACATCTGGGCGAGAGGGACTGCTCTGTACAGAGGAGACATCAGAAGCTCATCGAGGAATCCCCGTCAGTGGCAATCACTGAAAAGACAAGGGAAAAACTCGCCAAATTTGCAGTAAAGGCAGCCGAATCGCTGAAATACAAAAATGTTGGCACAATTGAGTTTATACTAGACAATGACGACAATATTTATTTTATGGAAATAAATACCCGTGTACAGGTCGAACATCCGGTAACAGAGCTGGTAACGGGGGTGGATATAGTAAAGGAACAGATACGCATAGCATCCGGGCTTCCGTTGAGCATAAAGCAAAAGAATGTAAAACTAAAAGGCCACTCCATAGAGTGCCGCATCAATGCAGAAGACCCATATACGTTTGCACCGTCGCCAGGTACTATAACATTTCTGTATCTGCCCGGAGGCCCTGGGGTCAGAGTAGATACATTCATACATGCCGGTGCTGCCGTGCTGCCATACTATGACTCTCTGATAGCAAAGCTCATTACCTATGGCTGTAACAGAAAAGAGGCCATAGAGCGAATGCGGCGTGCCCTTGACGAATTCCAAATCGGCGGGGTTAAAACCACTATACCGTTTCATAAGTCTGTAATGTCAAACCCGGATTTCCTTGCCGGTAAGTTTGACACAGGCTATCTGGAAAGGGCGAATGCCGCAAGCTAATAACTCAAAACTTTACTTAGGCGGCATATGTGTATTGATGGATTGTAGTGGTCGTGCCCGTCCGCCATTTGATTCAATAATAGACCTCATAGGGGCCGGTGTGAAATGGGTTCAGCTCAGGGATAAGGAGGCAACGCGTCTTGCCGTGTATAAGGCCGCCCGACTTCTGAAGGAACTGACAAAGGCAAACGGTCTGACCCTGATAATCAATGACTATGCCGACATAGCAGCAGCCATTGACGCCGACGGAGTGCATCTCGGACAGGACGACCTGCCGCTTTCAGAGGCTCGTAAAATTCTTGGGGCTGATAAATTAATAGGCATATCCACACATAACCTTGAGCAGGCGGTAAAGGCACAGGAAGACGGCGCTGATTACATCGGTTTCGGGCCAATATATGCCACATCGACAAAAAAGGCTGGCCCGCCCAAAGGCCCTCAATCTATTAAAGAAATAAGAAACCACATACATATCCCAATAGCAGCCATTGGCGGCATAAACGAAGAGAACGTTGCTGAACTAATCGAGGCAGGCGCTGATGCGCTGGCCGTTGCCTCGGCCGTAATGGACGCAGAAGACATATCAAAAGCAGCCGATGCCTTTGTAACCTTTGTAACTAGGCTCAAGACCTCGCAGTGAACCGGTACACATATTGTTGAACAGTCTCGTTGTCTTTGATTTCACCAGCCGCGTTTTAATATCGTCTCAATCATTTCTTTTTCCTCTTCAACTGACATATGAAACTCTATGCCGATGTCGAACTTGTCGTATGCCGTGCTTAAATATTTTATCATACCCTTAATTGGCAGTTCTTTTTTTGAACCGCCGACGGGTATAAAAATCTCGACAGCGCAGTCTTCCTCGAATAAGAATTTTGCTGACCATCTGTCTAACATACCAGATTCGTACAAACTACATCTGCAGCCGGTTGGCGTTAGGTCCTGCACACACGCCTTAATTTTATTATCTTTTACAACGAGTATACAAGGGAGTTTACAGTTAATTCTGCGTTTATCACGGCGCTCCTCTTTTTGTATTAACTCAGGGCTATCGACAATGACCAGCATAGTTGGCTTAAAAACTATGTCTTTAATCACAGTTTTGAACCTGAATACAGTTTCACCCATAAAACATCTTACGGTAATATCAGTCCCTTTTGGTTGTTTATCCTGAAAATTTTCACTTCCCCTGGGTTTGATTATAATAGTATCAGACGTAACGTCAACAATAAACCCTAATACTTTAGAAAGCATTGCGTCCGATGTTATTTCAATCGGCACCCCGATGTCAAACGCGCCTAAATGATATGTTTCCTTGTTTTCGGTATGTTCAATATTCATATAGCATCTCCCATTTTTAACTGCTATTAACCTCTCACGCCTCCGCCTCCCATTGTCACATGCTCTATAATAATCCATAGGACAGATAAAATCAATAGAAGGAAAAAATGAAAGCCGCATGAAACAGGCTGAAACGTGTTGCATCACGTAAAAATCTACACGAAAGTGGTTGATAAGCAAGGGGTGGAGGGGCATCTGCGTACCATCCCCTGAGTCTTGGCATCGTTTGTTGCCAAGAGCCTGTCCTGTAACTTCATAAGATCTCTTTTAAGTTGTGCCGGGTTTAGTTTATCATAAGTATGCATAAGAGCGTCTTTATTTTCTTGAG
The DNA here is from genome assembly GCA_001541255.1 of Candidatus Magnetominusculus xianensis. Classification (GTDB taxonomy): domain Bacteria; phylum Nitrospirota; class Thermodesulfovibrionia; order Thermodesulfovibrionales; family Magnetobacteriaceae; genus Magnetominusculus; species Magnetominusculus xianensis. The sequence continues at coordinate 437 of LNQR01000059.1, read as the reverse complement.
GTACATCAGGTGACTCCAAGATTCTATGATAAGGTGTCTTGGCCTTATCGTATCTCTTGGTCACCTTACTTCCTGTGCGGGTCTTTTGAGTCATTTTCATTACTGGTTGAAAGAAGTAGTCTTAAATGACCGTATAACTCGTTCAATATCTTGAGTTCCTCCTGCGAGTCATATCTTCGATAGCCTACGGCACGACGTATGACTGAATAATTTTTCTGTTCGACAAAACAGTTATCGTTCTTTTTATATTTTCTTGCCCTGGTAAAGGTAATATGGTTTTCTTTACAATACCTCAATAGTTGGTCGTTAATGAATTCGGCTCCGTTGTCCGAATCTATCCACTACTCCTTGGTGTGACTGAAAGTGCTTCGTAAATCTGTTCTCGTGGTATACCTGTTATTAGCATCTGAATAGCGGTACACCTTAGAGACGTTTCA
>LNQR01000058.1 GCA_001541255.1 Candidatus Magnetominusculus xianensis | reverse complement strand
GCCACACATAATTCGCAGTTTTTTTATGCATCGCAAATTACAATATGCGGCATAGTTATGTCCACTTACTTATGCACTGATTAATAATTCTTTTCTTTATTCTTTTATACTGGATGGATTGCGTTCAAAAAATGATTTATGATAAAAGCTTTTGCTGTATTTAAATATTTTTATAACGTTACCATTCATATATGGTGACATTTCTGCCAATATATCTATAACGATTTCTGCGACTTCATCAGGAGTTATATAATTATTATGGTCTCCATATTTTTTATCTTCTTTAACAGCGTTTGTTCCAATTGATGGTAGAGCAATTGCATTAGCCACTATTTTATCTTTCGACCACTCATTTGCAATACACTTAATTAGACACTCTACTGCTGCCTTAGCAGATGTGAAAGCAGCCATTTCCGGGTAATTATATAATACTGAGTTACAACTAAACGCAACTATCCTGCCACCTCCCCTTTCGGCTGCCAATGGTAATAGATAATGTGATACCCCAAAAAGAGTAGCATAGTGAGATAACATCATTTCTTTCGCAAAGCCTATATCTGTATAATTAAGTGGTTTATGTTTCCAAAAATTACCAACACTGTGGATGATAGAAAAAGAACCCTGAAAGAATGTGCTTACCTCATCACGAAGACTTAGCAGGCATGTATCATTATTTAAATCAATGTTTTGAAGGCAACGATATTTAAAATTCGAGTTATTAATTTTATTAGTATTTGATGTAGCAATTATCTTCACCATATCCATTTTGCTTAGGACATTAAGAATTGCTGTACCAATCTCAGAGCTGCCACCTGTTACAAGAATATTCCTTAATCTATCACTCATTGTATCTCCTTATTGTTAAGGTTTGTTATTTCTCCAAAACTCAACTGTTCCTATATAAGCATTTCCACACTCTCTTGCACAATGCCAAAACCTTCCTGTCATTCTTGATGGCTTTGCTTTAATTATTCGACATTTTTTAAGAAACCATTGCCAGCCTTTAAGTTCTTCATATTCAGTAATTGCCATTTCCTCATATCCGTAAGCAGTATCTTGAGGACATCCCAATTTACTATTTATATAGTCTACCTTATATGCATACCGAACTCGCAATGCTGTTTTATCCTTAATCATTTCAATTGCAAGGGAATAAAAATGGGGAAAATCCTGGCCACCTGATAACTCAATTGCAAGAGTAACACAATCTTGTTTAAATATAGTTTTATGTTGAGATTCTTTAGTAGATTGTACTAAACAACATTCTTTATTAGGATATATTCCAATAGATTTTTCATATTTTGTTATAGCCTCCCACTCATCACTTATATTGAGGTTACCATGCCATATCTTCCATAATATTTTATTGATAAATAGTTCAACTAAGATGAAAAATAAAGCAGCTCCGGATGTAATATATTTATAATAGTCTTTACCTATTTTATCACCGACAAGGAAGGCTAAGATTGCTACTAATATAAATGCCCCTCTTAATGCTTTTTTATAAAACTCAGCAAGCAATTCCATGTTGTAATATACCACTCCTTGTAATGTATTGCTCTTCTCTCAAGTCGAGTTGCAAAACATGTCAACATTGCAGATAACTTGCAATATGAACAATATTGTTTTAAGCAATTGTATTATGGGGGGAGGGTAATATAAAGTCAAATAAATAATATCTATAAATATATAAATAATATTTATAATGTAGTGAATTGCGCGGAAAGCTCTTTTTTTTCGTTTGAATATGTCTTTCGGTCAGCTGGCTATTAGCCCCGGCTGCTTCACCATATCCGCCACTATGCCCGTAAACAGTACCGAGATATACACCAGCGAATAGACAAATAGTACCCTGCCGCTGTCGTTTTCTGACAGATATGCCTTTACGGCCAGGGCTATGTATATCAGGCCGAGAACTGAGGCAAGAACGAGGTAATATATGCCGGACATTTTTAGGTAATATGGCATTATGCTGACAGGCAATAGCACAGCCGTATATATCAGGGTCCTCAGCTTCGTCCCCTTTACGCCCTTTGAAAGAGGCAGCACCGGTACGCCCGCCCGTGAGTAATCTTCTCTGTACTTGAGGGCATATGCCCAGAAGTGCGGGTGCTGCCATATGAACATTATGGCAAATAACACCACCGCCTCAAGACCTACGCTTCCCCTTACGGCAGCGTATCCTATCGCTGGTGGCAGCGCCCCAGTGATACTTCCCACATGTGTAACAAGGTGCGTCTTTCTCTTCATCAACACCGTGTACGGGATAACATATATAAATGCACTTGCCGCTGTAAGTATGGCCGTTACTGTGTTGACAAACAAGAGTATAAATATGGAAATAACAATCAGCAAGAGTCCAAAGACAAGGGCATTCATTGGATAGACACGCCCCTGTGGTATCGGCCTTTTCAGCGTCCTGTTCATTAGGACATCAATGTCCCTGTCAAAGAAATTGTTAAGCACGGCTGACCCTGCTGTGGCAAGTCCAACCGGCACAAGCGTCAGCAGAATTAGCCACGGCGCGGGCAGACCCCTCTGCCCCATGTACATCCCACCAAGCGTCGTAATCAACACCAGCAGCACTATCCCCGGCTTTGCCAGCATCACATGGTCTCTCACACGTTCCCTGTATGAGGCTATTTTTGCGACCATTATATATTCTTTCATCTGTGACAATTATACCAAAAATGAGAATTGTTTGTCGCATTAAAAATACACGGTTAAGCGTCTCTGCAATATGATAAAATACCGTAATATGAAGGAAAAAGGATTCACTCTCATTGAAGTCATGGCGGCAATTGCTATACTTGCTATTGGCATTACTGCCCTGATTGAACTGTTTAGTGGTTCTCTCAGGTCTATTGGATACGCTGAGAATTATACAAAGGCCGCAATCGCCGCAGATGCCGAGATGAGAAACACCCTAAGCACCCAAAAACTCAAGGAAGACTCCTACACAAAGCGCTCACAAAACGGTTATACCTACGACATACAGATAAGTCAGATTGACAAGGACAAGACTGACAAACTCCAGTACGAGTTATTCTCCATTACCCTCACAGTAAACTGGAAGGCAGGGCGTAAATCAAAAACCTATACGCTCAAAACCCTTGCCGCAAGAAAGAAATCCGATGCGCTTAAGACCTCTTAACAATGACAGCTTAGGTTTTACGCTGATGGAAACCCTGATAGCTATTACTATTTTCTCCCTGATAGCCGTCATCATGGCCGTTACCGTTAAACTCTGCCTCAGAAGCGTCGAAAAGGGGGATAAAAAGGTTGAATCCATTGAGAGGCTGCGCGCTGCCGTGCGCGTTATCGAGTCTCAGCTTCAGTCGTTTGTCCCAATGATGTACAGCGATAACGGCTCGACTAAGAAATTATATTATTTTAAAGGCAGTTCAGATGAGCTTGTCTTCGTATCAAACGTCTCTGCATGGGGCAGAGACCGGGGGATTGTTGCGGTGAGATACGCCGTTAGCCCCGACGGTGACCTCGTGCTTACTGAATGGGATATGCTCAAAGACAATAAAAGGAGCATCGTGCTTCTTAAAAACATGAAGAGTATGTCATTTAATTTCACGGTTAAAAGACCAGAGGACATTGACGCTAAAACTGAGACATCTGTAACAGATTACCTGCCAGAGTATGTGCAAATAAGCAGCCCCATATTTGAAAACGATATAAATATACCGATTGTGGCCAATAATATCTTACAATCATCGACAACACAATCGAAGACGGCGCTTTTTGATGCGGCAATATTCGGTCAATAATTTGATTTATAATTTAATTAATGACAGGCGCGGTTTTGCCCTGATGATGGTGCTGTGGATTATGGCAATACTGATTGCCTTGTCATTGTCGTTTTCGTATATGGCTAAGATTGCGTTTCGCGGCACGCAAAATGCGAGGGATTTCACTAAGGCCGCATTTCTTGCTGAGGCAGGGATAAACAGGGCAGTTATCGAGCTGCAATACAAGAAATTGAAACCAGACGATGTCGAGGCATGGCAGGCAGACGGGCAGTTTACGGCGACAGAGTTTGGTGACGACTCATATATAGTGCGCGTGGCGCCTGAGACATCAAAAATAGACTTGAACACAGCGGACGAAAAACTCCTTCACGGCCTTCTGAAGGCACTGAATATTGACCAGGACACACAGGATATCATAGTCGATTCAATCCTTGACTGGAAGGACGAGGATGACCTTGCACATCTGCACGGCGCTGAGAGCGACTACTACATGTCGCTTGAACACCCGTATAAGGCAAAAAATGGGAACTTCGATTCAATTGAGGAGCTGCTGTTTGTCAGAGGCGTAACTCAGGAGATATATTACGGCACAGAATCTCAAAAGGGCATTAAGGAGTTCATCACCGTCTTTAGCAAATCGGCAAAGATTAATGTAAATACCGCGCCAAAGGAGGTGTTAATGTCAATGCCCGGTATGGGGGAGGAATATGCCAGGTCCATTATCGAATACAGGAGTCAAACTGAGTTCAAAACCAATGACGAGGTCAAGGCGCTTATTCCCGGCGCATACCAGACATTGATGAATTATATTGATTTAAACGAAGGAGACATATATACTATTGAATCAGTGGGCATTTTGAATAAATCAAATGCAGCGGCAGGGATAAGGGCGGTTGCCGGAGTCACAAGCAATGACTATAAATGCTATTATTATAAAACCCCTGAGACATATGATTTTGACTCAGTAAAAAAAGAAGGCAGCAAACTCAAAAAAGAGGTAATTAAAAAAATAAGATAATATGACCGCTCTTGATTCATACGCAAGGAATGCACTCAGGTCACTTTCTCTAAGCGGCAGTACCTTCACTGGCTTTTTATCGGCGGCAAAAAGGCTGCTCTTTTATTCACCCCTTGCCAGACTGTTTCATACTCAGAAGTATCTTTCCATTGTGCTGGATAAAGACGCTGCCTCGGCCTGTGTGATAAAGATGAGTTCATCCGGGTTTAAGGTTCTCAACAGGAACACATTCAGTGATACGTATCCCGGGCCGGAGGAGTTGGTCTCGTTTTTGAGTTTAGTCGTGGAGGGGAAGTCTGCCTCCGCACTTAAGACTATATTAAATGTGCCAAAAGAATGGTGTGTGATTAAGACTGCTGAGTTTCCAGCTATTGCTATTGACAACATATCGTCGGCGGTTGCCTTTCAGATACCTGATCTGACCCCTTTTTCAACAGCCGATGTATACTATGATTTTGAGATAATAAAGCGGGAAGCAGATAAACTCTACACGGTTATATCTGCGGTCAAAAGACAGATGGCAGAGCCATACCTGAGGGCGCTTGAAAGCAGTGGCTTTAAGGTGTCGTCCCTGGTGCTTTCCCCTGTTTCTTTAGCAAGCCTTTTAGGGCAGGTACCGGCTCTTACCAGCAATATAGTCCTTGTCAACCTCAAAAAAACGCACGTAGAACTGGTGAGGGCTGACCGTGGAATAACTACCGCCGTATATGTCGTAAAAGGGGACACCGGAGACATCGTCAAGGCTGTTGAAGGAATCAGAGGCGAAGATACGTCAGTCATTATTAATGGCCCAGACGCTGATGCTGTGAGCAGGTTAAAGGCCGCCCTTGCCTGCAAGGATATTAGTGAACTCCTGCCTGCGCTAAACAATACAGTGGGATATGAATATTTAACGGCAGCCGCCGCGGTGTTCGCCGACGCCAAGGGAAAAACTAAGGCCATGAACATGCTTTCTATGGGAGAGACACAGAAAAAATCCCTGCCAATTGCCCTTACCATTTGTCTTTCAATCATTGTCATAGTCCTGTTTACCCTTTCACTTTACATCCCTGTATGGAAAGACGAGAAGACTGTTGCCAGTATAGACAAACAGGTAAAGGCCCTGAAGCCGGAGTATGAGAGACTTACCGCCCTGCAAAAAGATACAAAGAAAATCGATGGAGACCTCACCGCGCTGAATTCGATGATGGCAAAAAGGGTTTTAATGCTGGAGCTGTTAAGGGAACTCACAGAAACGCTCCCTCATGATACATGGCTGGCCAGGCTCATAGCCACAGATAAAGACATTAATATCGAGGGTTATGCCGTCAATGCCTCTGCCCTTATAGGGACAATTGAGAACTCAAAATATTTCAAAGACGCAGGCACTGCTTCCACTACATTTAAGGATGCAAGAATGGGTAAAGAACGTTTCCAGATAAAAGCGGCGCTAAAATAGTGAGAAATAAGAAACTAAATGTCTTGTTGTCAATTGTTGCGGTACTTGTTTTTTTGCTTGCCTATGATTTCTTTTATAAAGGTCTGCAAGACAGAAAAGAAGAGCTTGAACAAAACAAGGAAATGCGTATCAAGACCCTCACAAAATATAAGACCATAATCGCTCAAAAAGATGAGATCGAAAAAAACGTCAATTTAAATAAAGAAAGGGAAGAACAACTCAGGGCTATTACAGTAGAGGCAAAGACATCGGCCCTCGCTGCGGCTGATTTACAAAAAATCATCCAGCCGATTATCACGTCTCACGGCGGGAGTATCATGAGGATGAACGTAAAACAGGCAGAGAGCAAACCCCCGTTTCAGCTGATAACCATAGAACTTGATACAAATCTGCCGTCTATTACCGTATTAAACGAGACCATTTACGACATAGAGACGAAGAAACCGCTTTTTTTTATCAAAAAACTAGACGCCAGGGCGGTAAACTTCATGAATCCTGTTGAAATTGCCGTCAACATGGAGATATATGCGCTGATGAAGCAGCAGTAAGCGTTTTCATCTCATCAACATGATATGGGTTGTATAGACCCCCACTGCAATTACCATCAGGCTGGCAAGCATTACAACCCAATGAGCTGTAGTGAGTATGCGGAATATCTTTTTTGTATCGTGTTGGGCAGTGCCGCCAAAAAGGAAATTAAATATGTTCGACTCAAAAAGCAGCATAAACACAAACATCGCCCATAACAACAGCATTACCGTAGGGCCAATGCCTGCCCATGTAAACAGTACACCCCAGCGATGCTCAATCTGTAAGAGCAAGACGCCTGTCACACCTGCTACCACTACGCTTGCCTTTGCAATGCTTGCAAATCGGCGCTCTGTGCCCTGAAAAAACATCACCTTTTCCATAGAATCATCCATTCTCATTATAATGGGAAACACTACGGTAGTTACAAATACAACACCGCCTATCCACACCACTATAGACACAATATGCACTGCTATAAGTGCCGGTACCATAATATTACCTCCGTGTGTTTATATTCTGGTATCAGGAGTAGAGTATCAGGATTGGTTTGTCGCTGTCAATGTGTTTTGTGATAATTCATGGCTGCAGCTCTGTTGTCTTTTGTTTTGATGATTATTAAAATCGTAAAAAAAATAACTTCTGAAGATAACACGAAAGGATACTTCCACAGTACGTAATAGTTGTATAGACGCTCCAGCAGTGAGAAATGCCCACTCTGCTGTAGTGGACCAAGAAATGGCCAAAATAGTACTATCAGCTCCGGGAAATCAAATATAAGATGCAGGGCATAATACAACGCGGCAAGATGTATGAATTGCCTGAACTCAGGTCGAACTTTAGAGATAATTTTGTACGTCAGCGCATATGAGACAGCCATTACAGTAACAGAGTGAAAATAGCCTCGCCCTGATATGCTGAACACTATGGCAATGGTCTTATCGACAATATCAGGCAGGTATGACGCCACAAATAGAAAGACATTATTCACAGGCTGAAGTCTCAGCAGCCTTTGAAACACGTAGCTACATGCGATGTGCCCGGCAATCATTGTTTGTTAAGATAAGGATTTCTTGCGATATAGTCAAGCGCTAAAAAATAATCATTGACAATTCCTGATTCAATATCTTAAGTTATAGCATGTAATAATTAGAGATGTATAAATGCCCATGCTGGCCTTTATATGTACGGAGTGGTTACAATATACATAAGGAGCTGTAATGCAGGTATTAGACGAGTTAAAACGACAGATGTTGCTTGAGGGCCTTGACGATTCGGAGCTTCAGTCAATAGCACAGGTAGTAGAGCTGATGAAGGTCTCCAAAGGAGACCCAATATTCAGGGAGAATGAGCCTACACGGGGTGTCTATATGATTAAATCCGGTGAAATTGAAGTAACAAAGAAGCTGCCAATAGACCTGAAGACAAAGATGCTGATAACCGTGAGAAACACGCAAAACTGCTGTGAGATACGAAAGACCCCATACGGGTGGAGGCAGGTCTTTGCCACGTTATTAGACGGGCAGTTCTTTGGGGAGTTATCTGTAATAGAGGGAAAGAAGAAACATGGCGCAGATGCCGATGCCCTTGATGATACTGAGCTATATCTCATACGCTCTGAGAAATTTGCAGAAATAGAGGTATCATCTCCGGCAACTATGCTGAAAATACTGCGCGTGATTGCGAGGGTATCATCAAAAAATATGCGTTATCTGGACAAGCAGCTGCTAAGGCTCTTGATAGGGATATAAACATCAGGGAGAATATATAAATGCCTACGGTTGAAGATCTAAAAAAACAAATACTCTTTGAAGGCCTTGACGATGGAGAACTTGAGAGGCTGCTCCCGAATATCCAGAAGGTTACTGTTACAAAAGATAAGTATATATTCAAAGAGGGTGAACCTACGGAAGGTATACGCATGATACACTCGGGACAAGTCGAAGTAAAGCGTAAGCTCCAGTTGGATACGAAATCAAAGATGTTAGTAATGCTGAGAAATATTCAGAGCGACGAAATAAAGCACACCGCAGACGGCTGGGAAAACCGCTTTGCGCTTCTGGGTGCAGGGCAGTTCTTTGGGGAGTTGTCTATTCTGGAAGGAAAGAAAAAACACGGCGCTGAGGCCCTTGCCCTCAAAGACACCGAGTTGTTTATCTTAAAGTCCGAGGATTTTTTTGAGCTGGAGACCACAAATACCGAAACGATGGTAAAGATAATGAAGTCCATCGCTAAGGTAATGTCTGGTAATGTCCGAGCCTTGGATAAAAGAATTCTAAAGGCCCTCACTGGGCATTGAGCCGTGGATTGAGGATAAATTCATCTGTCACGTCCTAAAAAACCTCACCAGAGCCGTTTCCAGAGTTGCCTCCAGAGTTGCCTGATGTGTGTTAATAAGCATGGCAGATGAGAGACTTGTTAGGGTGTGATGGACATAATAGTATGAAGAGAATTCGTGCGGCACTGTTCGTGCTGTTTTTTCTTTCAGGCTTTGCCGGGTTGCTATATCAGGTTGTGTGGCTCAGAATGGCCTATGCATCGTTTGGTATAATAACACCGGTTCTATCAGTAGTAATCTCGGTTTTCATGTTGGGGCTTGCCGCAGGGACATTATTTGGGGGGAGATTTATTGACTCCATTTCTGCGAGGACTGGGCTGTCACCGGTGTTTTTCTACGCACTTACCGAATGTTGCATTGGAGCAGGGGCGTTTTTAGTTCCACTGGTGTTTCGTTCGGGCTCGGCAGCTTTGTTGATGGCTGGTGAGATGGACTCAGCCCGGTATTTAGTACTTTCAACACTGGTAATAATAGCGTCTATTCTTCCCTTGTGCATATTGATGGGGTTTACATTTCCATTTATGATGTCCTTTGTTAAGAATCTTGATAAATCGAATAAGACTGGATTTAGTTTCCTGTATCTTGCCAACGTAATAGGTGCGATGTCAGGAACGATTATTACTGCCCTTGTCTTAGTGGAGCTGCTAGGGCTTAGAAGGACGTGGACAGTGGCCGCTTATGTAAACTTTTTAATAGCCGCCATAAGCGTGGTGATTGGAATAATGTACCCTTACAGAAAAACCAATGCGGGAGATAACATAATAGATGTTGACAGGGACGCTGTTCATGACACGACGGTCTCCTCCGGGCAAGCGCTCCTTCTGCTGTTCAGCACAGGCCTTACATCTATGAGCCTTGAGGTCGTATGGATAAGGGCGTTTACGCCGGCCTTCGGGACGAGTATTTATACCTTTGCGGCAATACTTGCGGTTTATTTGTTCGCCACATCGGCAGGGTCGTTATTGTACCGGAGGCATCTGGCAGGGGACAGGGTATATGATACGTATAAACTTATTAAACTCTTGGGAATAAGTGTTTTTTTCCCGATAGTACTCAGTGACTGGCGTTTAAGGTCATTTGATATTGTATTTCAGGCCCTGGTTTTGCTTAGTATAATGCCCTTTTGCGCGCTTTTAGGCTATTTAACGCCCAAACTTATTGACCTCTATTCAGAAGGCAGGCCATCGGGGGCAGGATATGCCTATTCCATAAACATCATTGGCTGCATAGCTGGGCCGGTGTTGGCGTCCTATGTGTTTTTACAGTATTTTGGGATAAAATTCTCAATGGTTGCTATGGCGCTTCCATATGTAGTGTTTTTTATATCGTACCTTGTAAAAACGCCTGTCAGGGCATCTGGGGCGGCAGCCGTAACAGGGGTTTTATTAATCGTCTCAATATTCATAAGTTATGACCACGAGATGTTCTATAATAAGAACAACAACTTAGTGGTTAGAGACTATACGGCTACAGTCGTGGCCCTGGGAAAAGGTATGGATAAGCGGCTTTTTGTAAATGGAATTGGCATCACCCATCTTACCCCCATAACGAAGCACATGGCTCATATACCAATGATGTTATTAGACAGGCCAATTTCCCAGGCCCCCCCTGTCTCTGCCCTGATAATCTGCTTCGGCATGGGAACTACTCACAGGTCAATGTTGACATGGAACATTAAGTCTACTGCTATTGAGCTTATCCCAAGTGTTAAGGCAGTGTTCCCATATTTTTATGACGACGCGCACGCGATATTGGAAAATCCTAACGGCAGGATAGTTGTCGATGATGGCAGGAGGTTTTTAAACAGAACCAAAGAGATGTATGATGTAATAACCATAGACCCACCACCGCCCGTTGAGGCAGCAGGGTCAAGCCTGTTGTACTCGGAGGATTTTTATAACGCTATTAAATCCCGCCTTCGTGAGGGAGGCATATTTCAGCAATGGGTACCTATAGCAGAACTAAAAACTCAACAGGCCATAGTGAGGTCAATAGTCAATTCCTTTCCGTATGTAAAGGCCTACACTGGTATCGAAGGCTGGGGGGTTCACTTTTTTGCATCTATGAGCCCTATAAAGATGCCTCAAATCAAAGAAATCGAGGTCAAAATGCCGGAACTGGCAAAACAAGACCTCCTTGAATGGTCAGGCAGCAAAGATTTCAGTCAGTTTATGTCTAAGTTTCTATTGACTGAACTAACCATACAACAGTTGTTGAACAATAACACGCATATACTAATAAGCGATGATAAGCCATATAATGAATACTATTTTCTTCGCAGGCAGAAGGCATTCTTGACAACAGTGCTCAGTAAATTTGCTAAATAATGATATGAAAGGCGTCACTAATGAGACAATTGAGCTGGCTAAACACATCACAATGCTCATTTTGGATGTGGATGGGGTACTAACGGACGGCTCTATCACGCTGGATAACGAGGGTAACGAACTAAAGACGTTTAATGTAAAAGACGGTCACGGTATAAAGATGCTCTTAAAAGAAGGCATAAACGTGGCAATAATCACTGGCAGGACCAGTATCGCCGTAGAGCGGCGTGCACGTGAACTTGGTATAAAAGATATCTATCAGGGCTGTGAGGACAAGGTAGCCGCTTACGAGGACCTCAAGATTAAGTACTCGCTTTACTACAAGGACATAGCCTGCGCTGGAGACGACATCCCTGATATACACCTGATGACACGCGTAGGGCTGCCTATTGCCGTAGGGGATGCCGTTGAGGATATAAAGAAATTTGCCCGTCTCATTACAACAAAAGAAGGTGGTCGTGGCGCTGTCAGACAGATATGCGATTTCTTGCTTAAGTCCAAAGGAATCCTCAAAGGAATAATAGATGACTACGCTAAGGCTTAACGTACCGACGATACTCACCTTAAGCAGGATATTGGTGATCCCAGTGTTCATATATATTACGCCGACGCATCAGGTATGGGGGGCGGTGGTGTTTGGGCTGGCGTCGATTACAGACTTTCTGGACGGTTATCTAGCAAGGCGTTCGGGGCAGATTACGCAGTTTGGGATTATTATGGACCCGATTGCAGACAAATTTCTGGTAATATCGGCCTTGATTTTGTTAGTTGACATCGGGAACCTGTCTATGTGGCTTGCCATAATTATCATCGTGAGAGAGTTCCTGGTGACCACGCTAAGGGTTGTTGCCCTTACGAAGGACATTGTGATTGCCGCGGAACTTGGCGGGAAGCTAAAAACGGGCGCTCAGATTGCCGGTATTTTGTGTCTTATACTGGAGAATTCTCTCTTTGGCATAAACCTCTACGGGGTTGGACTTGCCATGATTTGGATTGCCGTTGTGCTTGCCGTGGTGTCGGCGGTTCAATACACAGTAGGATTTTGGAAAAAGATATGACGGTGCTTTGTATGATAGGGGCATTTTTGTTGGGTTCTATCCCATTTGGGACTATTATTGCAAAGACGAAAGGCATAGACCTCAGAAAAACGGGAAGCGGCAACATCGGGGCAACCAATGTACTGAGAAGCGTTGGGAAGTGGGCGGCTGTGTTTACCCTTGTCGGAGATATGTTAAAGGGTGTGCTTGCGGTTGTTATTGCCAGAGAACTTTCCATGGGAGAAACTGCCGTTGGCCTGATAGGGATATGCTCTATATTGGGGCATGATTTTTCTGTGTTCTCACGTTTTAAAGGCGGAAAGGGTGTGGCAACGAGTTTTGGTGTGCTTCTGGTGTACAGCCCGGCTGTTGGCGCTGCTACTGCTGCGATATGGCTCATAGCGCTTGCCATCTGGAGATACTCATCAGTGTCTGCGCTGATTGCCTTTTTCTTTGTCCCTTTGAATATGTATTTGTTCGATTACACTGAGAGAAAACTTATCTATGGCATAATAATCATGCTGTTGATTGTCATTAAGCACAAGGACAACATAGAAAGGCTGCTCAAAGGTACGGAGGCAAGCGTAAGAAAAAAATGACGTCAGAAGAAGCAAAAAAGAGGCTCTGCCTTGCCCTTGATGTAGACAGATTAAGCGATGCGGTGAGATTAGTAGAAACCCTCAGAGACAGAGTAACGCTGTTTAAGATAGGGTTTCAACTGTTTACAAAGGAAGGGCCTGGGGCGGTGCAGGCGGTACAAAGTCTTGGGGGCAGGGTATTTCTGGATTTGAAATATCACGACATCCCCAATACGGTAGCTGCTGCGGCACGTGAGGCAGTAAACATGGGTGTGTATATGTTTAATGTCCACGCATCCGGCGGAAGTGATATGATGAGAGCGGCAGTGGAAGCTGCTGCCTCCCAATCGCAGAAAAGCAATACCACCATGCCGGTCATACTTGCTGTAACCGTGCTGACCAGCCTTAACGACAGGATACTTACAGATGAACTAAATATAAATAATCAGCTGGCACATCAGGTAACACACCTTGCGGCACTGGCAAAGGGCTGTGGTCTTGACGGAGTTGTGGCGTCACCACAGGAGATAACGGCCATACGGGAGCGCTGTGGTCACGGCTTTACAATCCTGACGCCGGGGATAAGACCCCCCTGGATTAAGAATATCAAGGATAAGGATGAGGACGACCAGAAAAGGACTGCCACACCGTCACAGGCTATAAGGCTTGGGGCAGACTATATCGTAGTAGGCCGCCCAATACTCAAGGCAGACGACCCGGCAGAGGCGGCAGATAACATAGTGAGAGATATGACTAGTGGTTGTTGAAAAGAAGGTGAAGCTGAAATGATTATCTTAAAAACGGGGAAACACCAAACTATTTAAAAAACGCCTTTAGCATAGCGAATATGGCTAATAACTGTCCGGCCCAGAAGAGAAACATCCATTTTAAAGTTTCTGACTTAACCGATTCTATTCTAAGTTCGAGTTTGGATATATCATCTTTAGTTGCAAGGTGTTCAGTGCTTGTTTCCTGTGCCACTTTGAGCGCTTCAGACAACCCCTTTGCCTGTTCCTCTGAAAAGCCGGACGACTTCAAGGATTCTACCACCTTTAGGGTGTCAAACAATATGGTTGCCATTATTGGTCTCCTCCATACCCCTATTATACCGTATTGTCCTGTATATTTCAACAGAATCTGAGGGAGTTGAAGCGCCGTATACTGATATTTTTAACTTAAATATTTTGTACTGGTAAATTCGTGTAAAATCGTGTACAATAGCAGGCTGGGAGAGGTGTCCGAGCGGCTGAAGGAGCACGACTGGAAATCGTGTGCGGGGTCTAAAAGCTTCGCCGAGGGTTCAAATCCCTCCCTCTCCGCCAGTACTTTCTTTTATGCAGTTGGGTAATGGCCCTGCGCAACAGGCAGGTGTGAACCCCGTCAGGTCCGGAAGGAAGCAGCGGTAAGCATTATGACTGTGTGCCGCGGCAAGTCTTTACCCGGCTGCACAGAGGAAAGTAATCGGCACAGCAGGAGCAGACCATTGTCATATGAAGTTCTAACCAAAGAACCATATAAAGTTTTGGCAAGAAAATGGAGACCGCGTGGTTTTGACGACCTCGCCGGGCAGGATACGGCTGTAAAGATTCTGAAAAATGCCATTTTGCAGCATAGAATAGCCCACGCATATATATTTTCCGGCCCGCGCGGTGTTGGAAAGACATCTGCCGCGAGGGTCTTCGCCAAGGCACTTAATTGTGTTAACGGCCCAACGGCCTCCCCCTGCAATGCCTGTCCTAATTGTATCTCAATCGGCAACGGCTCGTTTCTTGATGTTGTAGAAATAGACGGAGCATCAAACAACAGCGTCAACGATATCAGAGAACTCAGAGAAAAGGTAAAATATGCCCCGTCAGGCGCAAAATACAAAATCTACATCATAGACGAGGCACACATGCTCTCAAATGCAGCGTTTAACGCCTTATTGAAAACGCTTGAAGAACCCCCCGCTCATGTTGTCTTTATCATGGCTACTACAGAGCCAAAAAAGATAATCACTACCGTGCTGTCAAGGTGCCAACACCTGCCATTTAAGAGAATTCCCCTGGCTACAATCATGGAACGCCTCAGATTTATCTCAGAATCCGCAGGGTTTAACATTACTGAGGGGGCAATTTTGGCCCTTGCAAAGGCCGCCGACGGTAGTATGCGCGATTCTCTGACTCTACTTGACCAGATTGCGTCGTTCGCTACCGGCGCTGTCGGCGCTGACGGCATAAACGAAGCAGATGTCTCAGCCCTGACAGGAACTTCAAATGTGTCAGCGGTTGCCGATGCCGCACTTGCCATCACCTCTGGGAATAGAATAAAAATCCTTGAAACCATATCAGACCTCTACGAAGGCGGTATTGATCTCCTGTCCTTTACCCGTGACCTGATAGAATACTTTCGGGACGCACTTGTTGCCGCGTGTAAGGGCGGCAGCGCTGTTACTCCGGCAGCGTCATCAGAGGAGGAACTCACCGTGGTACTGAGTGAACTGCTCAAGGCCGAAGGCATAGTGAAAAGCGCTGAGTCCCAGCGCGCGGCCCTTGAGATGTGCCTTATCAAGATAAGTTTTCTCAGTTCTTTTAAGACCATAAACGAGATAATCCGGGAACTTAGGGCCGGTTCATCTTCCCATAAACCCAAACCCGCAGCAGTAACAACCCCTGCAGCAATCCGGCCTGAATTGCCGCCTGAATTGCCGCATGAATCGATAGAAGTGTCTGAGAAACCGGTTCCACAAAAAGACCCGGGCGGCGTAAGCACACCTTCTCCACCTTTAGATAAGGGGCTGTGGAACAGGGCAATAGATATAATTTATGATACCTCAGTCCCCCTGTGGAGCATCCTTAAAGATGCATCAGTTGCAGTTGAAGATGCCGCTGTGAACATTATCTTTAGCGGCGGCAACAGTATTCATGCGGATTCGGTAATGGAAAAAAAATCCATCATAGAGGGTGTTCTTCATGAGTTGTCAGGGAGAAAGTTTACTGTAACCGTAACCACTGCCAAGACTGAGAAGATACCAGAGAAGGACTTAAGGGCAGAGGCCCTTGCAAATCCAGTGGTCAAAGACGCCCTGGACCTATTTGGCGGTGCAGTAGTTGAAGTAAAACCTGTTGTAAAAAATAAACGCTGACAGATAACGAAGGAGGAACTATGTCAAAGAAGATGCTTGGAAATCTCATGAAAGAGGCGCAAAAACTCCAGGAAAGAATGATGAAAATGCAGGAAGACGCCGCCCAGAAAACAGCGGAGGCCAGCTCAGGCGGCGGCATGGTCACAGCCGTGGCAAACGGCACAGGGGCGCTCATCTCTATTGCAATCGACAAGGAAGTCGTAAACCCCGACGACGTAGAAATGCTCCAGGACCTCGTCGTTGCAGCGTGCAATGAGGCAATTAAAAGGGCGCAGGAGCAGGTACACGATGAGATGTCTAAGGTGACAGGCGGCCTTCAAATCCCTGGAATGCCTGATATCTCAAATTTCTTCGGGAAATAATTGTGTCTGAAGCGCAAGGCATTATTGACACCCTTATAAACGAACTCTGCCGTTTACCAGGCATTGGCAGGAGGACAGCCCAAAAACTGGCCTTTTTTATTCTGAATATGCCAAAGGCTGATGCCTTGTCCATAGCAGAGGCTATAATCAGCGTAAAAGAAAAGGCTGGATTTTGCAAGTCCTGTTTTAATGTTACAGAGTCTGAACTCTGCGCAATTTGCAGCGATACGTCTAGGGACAATACAAAGATTTGTGTTGTAGAAGAGCCGGGCAATATAGTCGTAGTTGAAAGGAGCCGCTCCTTCAGCGGTCTTTACCACGTACTTCTGGGGGCGCTGTCGCCCATTGACGGGATAACCCCCGACAGGCTTAAAATAAACGAACTGCTTGCCCGTATCAAAGACAATGCGGTAGGGGAGGTAATTCTTGCCACGAACCCAAATACGAAAGGGGAGATGACTGCTCAATACATCGCTGGTATTCTGCGTCCGTTAGACATAGTCGTAACAAGGATTGCCTATGGACTTCCAATGGGCGGGGATATTGAGTTTGCCGACGAAGTCACATTGGGGAAATCCATAGAAGGCAGAAGGCCGCTATAGACAAGTCCGACAATCTTTATAACCACTGCCAATGCGGTAAAAAATACTTGCTTTTTTATATTTCATTTAAGTATAATCGGTTTATAAACGAGAGATAGGTCAATCGTCGTTTGTTTCTGTTCAGCAAACAAGAGGGTATTTTTTCTCCGTGAGGCAATATTCAGTGCGGCGACAAGTAGATAATGACAAGAAGCAGAACTATGAACAATAGAAAAAATACAGTAAACATAGGGCAGGCATCGCACAAGCGCTGGCACAGACATGTTTTGATGTGTCGGAGTTGCACAGGTTGTTGTAAAATTACAACAAAAGCCTGGGGCAGACGCGGTGTAGAATATGTGTAGATGCCATTCTTTAGCGGATGTTGTGGGTTGGTATATAAATTGCATGTATGTTTAGGTAAGGATGAAGCCCTGTTTGGCGGCTGGTAGGTAGCCAGGTGCCAGGTAGCAGAGCATGGCGGGCAGGGGCTGGTAAAAAAGTAGTGTAAGGGGTTATAAAGGGAAATGGGAAAAGGACAGATGAAAGGATATATAAGGAGGCACAGTACAGAGTTAGAGTGTAAAACAAGAACGAGGGAGGTGGTGTTTAAAACCGTAGCAGGTTGAAGCAAGGCATATAGGGAATTGAATAATCATTATTAATTCTGCCATCGGCAGAGGAAAAATCTCGTTATAAGAGATGTAAATGGAGGGCTGAAAATTGAAGAAGCTCGCAGTGGTAGTTATGGCGATGGTGTTCGCGCTCAGTTTCGCACTGGCCGCATACGCTGCCGACGCACCATCAGACACAGCCGTAGTGGCTAAGGGCAACACCAAGATAACGATTGGTGGAGAGATAAGGTTCAGGGGTGAGTATACCCACAACAGATACAACCAGTTAAATGACGGAAATCAGTACTACAGTTCGAGGATCGTATCCCCTTTCGGAGTAACGGTCTCCAGGAACAGCGGCCCAATAACCCCAAACAATGACCATCAGGCATATTATGATGGCAGGGTAAGGGTTAGTTTGGACGCAAAGGTATCGGACAGCGTAGAGGGCTTTGTTGAGTTAGAGTCCGGCACCGCAAACACCTCAGACGTATGGACATGGGGTAACACGGGCGCTGACACGACTACAGGCGCCGCTGGCAGTGGCTCAACCGGCATATACCAGAGCGGTAACTCAAAAGTTGGAACCATGTACATCCGTCAGGCATGGATTAAGTACGAACAGCCGATGTACGGCATTAAGGTTGGACATCAGCTCCTTATGCTTGGCAACGGCCTGTTTTTTGACCACACAAGATATGGTGACGATGCTATCGTAGTATGGGTTAACCCTACGAAGAACTTCCACATTGGCGCATTAACAGCCAAGTTCAGAGAAGGCACGGGCTCAACCAGCGTATATGGAGCCCAGACTGCTGCAGCTACCCCTGGTGGTACCGGATTGGCTAACGATGCAGATGCATATGTATTATTAGCTACTTACAAAGGCAGCAGCTACAACGTAAGCGCCGATGTAACAGCAGTTAACGACCAGTCCATAACCTCAAGCACCCCAGTTGCTGGCGGTCCTACATTTAACGACAATGCACATCTTTGGAACTTTGGTATTCGCGGCGATGTACAGATCAGCGCAGCAACCTTAAGAGGCGATCTTGAATTCCAGACTGGTAAATGGGTACGCAACGCACCTGGTCAGGACAATGGACGTTTCAGAGGCTGGGCGGCACTGGCAGGCTTAGACTACAAAGTTGGACCAGTAAAACTTACCGGTGAATTTGCATATGGCAGCGGTAAGGCAGGCGATGACACTGGCAGCGACATCAACACATTCGTAACCTCGTTAGGAAACGACCAGCACTACACATACGTATATGAGTATCGTGTAAAGTCAGCAGCTGGCGGAATCAGCACAGGTCTCGCCAATACCCTGTATGTAAAGGGCGGAGCCAAGGTTGAAATCACGAAGCAGATCAGCGCCGAAGCATACCTGTACTGGCTGTATGCAGCAAAGGCAGTTGCTCTTAATGATGCAGGCGGATTTATCGCAGGCATCCCTTACAATCCTAACATGTCAAGAGACCTCGGATGGGAACTCGATGCGAAGGTTACCTATGCATTCGCAAAGAACCTGAAGTATTGGGTAGAGGGCGGCTATATGTGGACAGGCGCAGCGTATGACTACAGAACCAGCCATACCACATACGTAAACGCTTCATCCCCGGCTACCAGCTACAACACCTATACCTACTCAAGAGACAACGCGTATGCCATAAGAAATGGCATTCAGTTGAACTTCTAGTTGAACATAGCGCAGTACATAAAACGCTGCGCTTAGGCACACATAGTAAAGAGGGGCTGACCCGAAAAAGTCAGCCCCTCTTCTATTTAATGCCATATTATTAAAGCCATATTATTAAAGATGGAGGCAGCAGAGCTTATGGATATCGAAAATATATTAAATAACGGCAAACTCATTATAATCGCCGGGCCCTGTGTAATTGAGACAAGGGAAATAGTCATGGAAACAGCTCGGACCCTCAGTGAAATTTGCGGCAGGCTTGGCCTTTCATTTATATTTAAAAGTTCATATGATAAGGCAAACAGGACGTCACTAAAGGGCTACCGCGGGCTTGGCAGCCTTGCAGCCGATGACAGTGCCGACAGGCTCAGTGAATTCGATGACATAAGAAAAGATTCAATGAAAAAAGGACTTGAACTACTTGATGAGGTAAGAAAGATATTTAAGCTGTGTGTTACCACAGATGTACATTCACCTGAGGAGGCAAAGGAGGCCGCTGCTGTAGTGGATTTACTTCAGATACCGGCCTTTTTGTGCAGACAGACAGACCTTCTTACAACTGCGTCCAGGACTGGGCGGGCAGTAAATGTAAAAAAAGGGCAATTCCTTGCCCCCTGGGATGTTAAAAACATCCTTGCTAAATTGAACTCAGCAGGAAGCGGTCCATTTTTGCTGACTGAACGAGGTACAACCTTTGGCTATAACAATCTCGTTGTGGATTTCAGGTCGATACCGATTATGAGTTCATTTGGCTGTAAGGTAATTTTTGATGCAACGCACAGTGTCCAGCTTCCGGGTGGCAGCGGTGACAGCTCAAGCGGTCAGAGGGAATTTGTCCCGACGCTTGCACTTGCCGGTGTTGCAGCGGGCGCTTCCGGCTTGTTTCTTGAGATACATCCAGACCCGGACAAGGCCCTCTGTGACGGCCCAAATATGCTTGAATTAAAAAATGCTGAGACCCTGCTGTCTACTGCGGCTGATATTCACAGAACTGTTAATGGATATAAAAGTTCTATGTTTAAAAGTGCTTTGGTATAATATCTTGACAAATAACTTTAAACTATTTATTATATCCACAGGTAGGCAGCATGAATGAATTAGATTTATATGATGCTTGCAGGGTGCTGTTTGGCAAGGAAGTAAGGATAGACAGGCAGTTTCTTGAGTACATCCAGCCTTCCGGTGTCAAAAGCGCTTATCGCAAGATGGCCCTTGCCACACATCCCGACAGGATTGCCGCTCTGGGCGATAGCATTCAGGCCGGTACGGGCAGCGATTTCAGGGTGGTTGCAGACGCCTATGAGAAATTAACAAAATATCTGAAGCTTAGAGAAGGCGGTTTCAGGTTCAAGACTAATTACAGCACATACGGTGAAAGCACTCAGCGCAAGGATTACACCGCAAAGACATGGCAAAGCACTGCGCAAAAAACTACTCAGACCACTGCAAAAGAAAGTTCTGGCGCTACGTGGAAAACAAATACTTATTATGGTGGTTCCACGTGGCAGGACACACAGCAAACTGCCGCTCAAAGCAATGTTGCAGGTAATTATGGGTTTACACAGAAGGCGGCCTATGCTACCATAGATTCACAAAAGACATCATCGTATTCATATCAGCAAAAGTCTGTACCAAAGCGAAAACTCCGCATTGGTGAATACTTATACTATTCCGGTGTTGTGGCCTGGAAAGACCTGATAGCCTCAATCGTATGGCAGACAAAGCAGAGACAGCGCATCGGTGAGATTGCTGCAAGATGGGGATGGTTGACTGAAGCGAAAATCCTTGAGATTATGAAAAGCCGCAACCGCGGTGAACGCCTCGGTGACGCCCTTGTCCGCTTAAAATTGATTACGCCGTTTCAGTGTAATATGCTTGTCTGGCAGCAGCAAAAAAGCCAGAATCCACTTGGAAAATATTTCACCAACGAGCAGCTTGTCTCTGAAGGCGATCTGAGTCGCCATCTGACGAACTTAAAAGCTCACAATCAAAATATCGACAAACCAACAAGCTCCGGATAGTCAGGGCAAAACCTTTGATTTTTCCCATAACCTGATTGTAAACTTAGGTACTGAACAGTAAAATCCAATATTATGTCAATCCAATGTGCCTGCCACATCTAAAGTGATTATAAACTCAGTTCCTCCCTCCACGTTTGTAACCGTCAGAGTACCACCCATATGTGTCTCAATTATCGTTTTTGACATGTACAGTCCGACACCAGTACCTTTCATATCTTTTGTCGTAAAATAGGGATCGAATATTCTCTCTATTATATGGGCCGGAATGCCACCACCGTTGTCCTTTATTGAAATCAGAACTTTATCTCTCTGTTCATTATTGTAGATATTGATTTCTATCCGCCCTTGTAGGTGAGGCTGGGTGGTAATAGCGTCTTTTGAATTATTCAACATGTTGAGTATCACATGCTTGAATTCATTTGGGTATCCATCTATGAACATAAGCACATCTGAACTTGCCATTATAGAAATATCTATATCGATTTTCTTGAACACCTGAGCAAACATCGAAAATAGTACCTCTATGTTATTTTTTACATCGAAACGGACTTTCTTTTTTGAAAGCGTATAAAAGTTTCTGAAATCATCTATAGTCTTTGCCATAAAGTTTACCTGAGTCAATGTTATATCGACAACCTCTTCCATGTATTTCTGGTCAAGCTCACCGTATTCATAAGCATCTTTTATATCCTGCACATTTAAGCTTATGGCGTTTAGGGGCTGATACCACTGATGGGCTATCATCTGCATCATCTCGCCCATGGCCGCCATCTTGGACTGTTGAATCAACAACTGTTCCTTATGCCTTATTTCAGCCACCTTGTCATCGACAAGTTTTCCGAGACTCGTATTTATCTCATTAAGCATAGCATTCTTGTGTTTAAGCTCCTCCTGCAGCATATGCTTGTCCGTTATGTCATTTGTTACATGGATATATCTGACTACGCCCGTATCGCTTTCAGTGATGGGATACGCTGTAACTTCTATATATCTCTTATTGCCGTCGTTATCGAAATGTGTATGCAGCTTCAATGATGGTTTACCGGTCTCTTTAACTTCGTGTAATGGACACGGGTGAAACTGAGAGTCACAAGGCTCATCGTGCTGGTGAAGTATTTCGTTACAGTACCTTCCTATCATTTCCTGTAATGTACGGCCGGCATGTCTCTCTGCCGTTTTGTTTGCCCATAATATCACACTGTCGTCTGTTAAAAGACTTATACCAAGAGACATCCCCTGTGTTATATCCTCAAGCATATTTTTAATGTTTACCATACTATCTATCTCATTGTATCTCTTTGTGATATCTCTTATTACGCCAGATGTTCCTGCGTATTTATGTGTCTTTATCAGCCCTAACGAGCCAGTGTACGCTTTCTTGCTTGCATCGGCGTCAAGCTGATAAATACCGGAGCTGCTTATTTCACCAACAATTAGTTCATCTTTACTTGTTGCATGTCTTTTAACTAAATGCACTTCTAATCCGCGCGTACACCTGTTGCCGGTTCTTCTTTCATCTATGAGCTTTGGCGCGGCATCATCGCCGGTTGCCTTGTTTTGATAATTTGACAAGACACTCGCACTGCTGATTAAATCTACCTCGTCCTGATCTATTAACACACTAAAGTGCCTTCCAATGATGTCCTCTGGGGTATAGCCTAAGCGTGTGATGGCATTGTTGACAAAGGTGAAATTGCCATTTGCATCAATTTTATATACTATATCTGGAAGAGTATCAAGGAGAAACCTGTATTCGAATTGTAACTCGTTATATATTGATGCCTGCCGCGATAAAGAATCATTCAACCTGTCCTTATCTTCCAACAAGTTCTTGATTCTATTGATTTTCTCTCGCATCGGATTAAATATGATATAGTAAAGAACAGGAGAAATGATAAGAGACAGCGTCACTGCGTCGATAATGTCTCTGTAACGTATTATTTTAAATCTCTCAAGAAGTAACATTACAAGATATTCGGATACACCTATCGACAATACCACTACGGCAGCAAAAACTACAGGTTTCGATCGATAATCGTAGCCTTGTTCCACATTTACCCCATTACTCCGATCTGTCCACATTTCGAAAGCTGCCACTTTGTTATGCTAACTAATGGGATTTCACACTGTCAAGTGAAGAATTTTTCAGTTGCCCTTTTTACAAATTACGTCTTAAGGCCCTGCTTCTGTAGTAAACACGTTGCAATGGCCGCAATCCCCTCACCACGGCCTATAAAACCCATTGTCTCGTTTGTCTTTGCCTTTATGTTAATTAACCCAGCTCCGATGCCAGAGGCCGCTATCGCCTGTTTCATGGAGTCTATATACGGTCTCAGGCGTGGTCTCTCTGCTATCACGACACAATCAAGCCATGTTACCTCAAGGCCACACTCTGAGATACGCCTGACAACCGCGCGCAGAAGCTCTATACTGTTTGCATCTTTCCACTGCGCCTCAGTATCCGGGAACATCATTCCTATATCGCCAAGCCCCGCAGCCCCAAGCAGTGCGTCTATAATGCTGTGGACAAGGCAGTCGGCGTCTGAGTGCCCGGCAAGGCCCTTTCCTTCAAATGGAATCTCCACTCCGCCTATTATCAGCCGTCTGCCCTCGGTCAGGCGGTGTGAATCATACCCTATGCCAGTTCTCATCTGCGGCGCTTTGTAGTGGCTGAGAGTAAGTAATCCGCAAAGACTATGTCTTCTGGTGTGGTTATCTTGATGTTGTTATAGTCACCGGGGATAATCTTAATCCTACCGCCATAGTGCTCTACAGCCGATGTATCATCGGTGAAGTTCAGCCCTTGCGCGGCAGCCCTTTCATAGGCATCAAAGATTACCCCGTAGTGAAACACCTGAGGCGTGGCAACGGCGGCAAGCGTATCTCTGTTTAATGTTTTTAGCGCAAAGCCGTCTTTTACCTCTTTTATCGTATCCTTTAACCTTACGGCAGAGACAACGCCGTCGCACCCTTCAAGCGATTGCACAGTTGAGATAATCAGCTCCTGAGATAAAAAAGGCCGGGCGGCGTCATGTATAAGGACGACAGAGTCCTTGTTGTCTATGAGTTTAAGGGCATTGTGTACAGATTCCTGGCGCGTCTGGCCGCCTTTGGCAGTCTTTTTTACCTTGCTGATGCCGTTTTTCCCGATAAGTGCCAGACCTGCTGTCTTGTCACTGTCCTTCAGGACAACTATTACCTCATCGATGGTCCATGATGTATCAAGTATCTCCAGCACCCTTATCAGAATAGGTCTTCCGCCTATGGGGTGGAAGACCTTATTTGTGACAGAGCCAAATCTGCTGCCCGACCCTGCCGCTGGCACTATAGCTGTTGTATACATATTATTACTATTCTGTGTTGGGCTTGGAGAATATCATTCTCCCCGCCGTTGTCTGTAATACACTGGTTACTATAACATCGACATTTTTGCCGATGAACTTGCGGGCGCTTTCCACAACGACCATCGTACCGTCGTCCGTGTAGGCAACCCCCTGGTTGGATTCCTTGCCTTCTTTGATTATAAACACCTTCATCAACTCACCTGGAAGTACAACCGGCTTAAGGGCATTTGCCAGCTCGTTAATATTCAACACCGGAACTTCGTGCAGTTGGGCAACCTTGTTCAGGTTGAAGTCTGTGGTTACGATTTTGGCATTCAACATCTTGCCCAGGGCAACGAGCTTGGAGTCCACCTCTTTTATCTTCGGAAAATCCTCATCGATGATTCTCACTGTGATGCCCGATAGTTTTTGTACCCTGTGCAGCACGTCAAGCCCGCGCCGCCCCCGGCTTCTTTTCATGGAATCAGCAGAATCGGCTATGTGCTGAAGTTCCTGCAGAATAAACTGCGGAACGACAAACACACCGTCAAGGAATCCTGTGTCGCAGACATCGGCAATCCTGCCGTCGATTATGGCGCTGGTATCGAGGATTTTCAGATGTTCATCGACCCCCTGTCCCCTGAAAAGCCTCACCGTACCGGCAATCGAAAGATTATCGCCCCTTGTAAAACCAATTAATAAGCCAATATAGGATGATACGGCATCTATGGCAGTCGTTATGAGCTGATAGTCCTTTATCAGTGTCCGAATAGGATATGTTATAAGTTTGGCTATGACAATACCTATAAAAAGCCCTATAAGCCCGCCTATTACCTTACCCATGCGGAGCCTTCTTAAGAAAACCTCTGAGCCTGCCACCAAAATGCCGATTATTGCCCCAACGGCTGGGCCTTCAAACGTGTATCCATGCGGATTGATTAAGATATAACCCATCATGACAAAGACGCCAAAAACAATAAGACGCAATAAATTCGTCATCTACTCTTTCACCCCCTATCTATGAATGACCTGATGCCGCGCGAAACGCGCCGCCCCCAACTCCCAGGCCGGAGCCTGAGCTAATTATTTTATTACAAACGGCTGTATTATTTTTCATCGTTTTTATTATAATAGTCAGGTTGACGTGTTGTAAACATGAAATTAAAAATTATTTGCAAATAACGAATTGTCTTTCAAAATAACCGGGAAAAGGTTATCTGACCGACGCCGCACAAGGCTGGCTTATGTGATGGATAGCTGTCCGGTAAAAATTTTCGGAGGTCTGTAATGTTAAAAAAGTATTTACTCGCGCCGGGGCCAACACCGGTGCCGCCCGAGGCCCTTGCCGCTATGTCTATGCCGATGATTCATCATCGCGCCCCAGATTTTATTCCAATATTTGATGCCGCAAGGACAGGTCTTAAACACCTCTATCAAACCAGCAACGATGTCCTCATTCTGTGTTCCACCGGTACGGGCGGGATGGTTGCCGCAGTTACTAATTTCTTTAATCGCGGCGATAAGGTCGTCGTAGTCAACGGCGGAAAGTTCGGCGAACGCTGGATTAAAATCTGTAAGGCCTTTGGGCTTGAGATTATTGAGATAAATGTTGACTGGGGCTATACACTCAACCCTGCACGGCTTGAGGAGGTTCTTAAAAAGGAATCAGGCGTAAAAGGAGTATTTGTTCAGGCTACAGAGACCTCAACCGGTGTCAACCACGACATCGAGGCCATTGCCGGTATTGTCAAAAAACACGAAGAGGCCCTGCTGGTTGTCGATGCGATAAGCTCTCTGGTTGCCCATGATCTCAGGACAGACGCATGGGGTATTGATATTATGGTCGGCGGCTCACAGAAGGGGTTGATGCTCCCGCCCGGGCTGGCCTTTATCAGTGTGTCTGAAAAGGCATGGAAAATGGCCGAGCAATCCAAAATCGAGAAGTTTTATTTTAATCTCAAAGTAGAAAGGAAGAAACAACAGGACAACCAGACCAATTTCACCTCTGCCGTTACGCTGATAATCGGTCTGAACGAGGCGATAAAGATAATTGAAAAGGAAGGACTTGATAACGTATTCAAGCGCCACGCCCTGCTTGCCCATGCCACGCGCGAGGCGGTCAAGGCACTAGGCATGGGGTTATATGCCAAAGAGATGCCAAGCAACGCAGTAACCGCTATCGAGGCACCAGAGGGCGTAGACGGTCAGAAGATATACAAGGTACTTAGAGAAAGATACGGCGTTACCGCAGCCGGAGGGCAGGACCAGGCAAAGGGGAAAATCTTCCGCATCGCTCACTTGGGCTACTCAGACAGATTTGACATCATAACGGCTATCTCGGCTATTGAGATGACCCTAAAGACACTGGGCGCCCCTGTAACGCTTGGCAAGGGGGTTGCAGTCTGTGAAGAAATCCTGTTATAAAAAAACTAATACGGGGGGATTGCCTGATGAGAGTACTTGTAAGCGATAATATCTCGGAAAGAGGAGTAGAGATATTAAGAAACGCATCGTTGGAAGTTGACGTAAAGACCGGTATGAAGCCTGATGAGCTAAAGGCGTGCATCGGGCAGTACGACGGTATAGTGATAAGAAGTGCGACAAAGCTGACGGCAGACGTAATTGAATGTGCAACGAACTTAAAAGTTATTGGGCGTGCAGGGTCCGGGCTTGACAATGTAGACAAGGCAGCGGCCACAAGCAAGGGAATCGTCGTAATGAACACACCAGGCGGCAACACCATTACCACAGCCGAACACACGATTGCCCTTATCGTATCCCTCGTGCGCAAAATCCCCCAGGCCACTCAGTCGATGAAAGGGGGCAGTTGGGAGAAGAAAAAATTCATGGGCGTTGAACTGTTTGACAAGACCCTCGGCATTCTGGGGCTGGGAAACATCGGTTCACAGGTGGCAAAGAGGGCGCTTGGCCTTGGCATGAAGGCCATATGCTATGACCCGTTTTTAAATGAAGAGCTTGCCAGCAATCTTGGCATAAAGAAGGTCTCATTAGATGAGTTATTTGCAGGTGCCGATATAATAACGGTACACACGCCCCTGACGAGCGAGACAAGAAACATTATAAACAAGGACTCAATCGCAAAGATGAAAAACGGCGTGAGAATAGTCAACTGCGCGCGCGGCGGGATAGTCGATGAGGCCGCCCTCTATGATGCGATAAAGTCCGGGAAGGTAGCAGGGGCTGCCCTCGATGTGTTTGAGAAGGAGCCGCTTGACAATTCCCCTCTTATGACCCTTGATGAGGTTATCTGTACCCCTCATCTTGGTGCATCAACCCATGAGGCGCAGGAAAACGTGGCGCTTGCGGTGGCTGACCAGATAGCGGATTACCTTGTAAACGGCACGATTCGTCATGCCGTTAATTTCCCGTCTATACCGGCTGATCAGGTCAATACCCTCAGGCCTTACATAGAGCTGGCAGAGAAGATGGGGTGCTTTGCCTCATATTTCACCGAAGAAGAGGTCAAGGAAATAGGCATAGAACTTAGGGGCGAGGCTGCCGATGTAATGAACGAACCCGTTAAGATAGCCGCTGTAAAGGGGTTTTTAAGCCCTGTGCTTGAGCATACGGTAAACTTCGTCAATGCCTCGCATATAGCAAAGGAGCGTGGAATTGTCGTTAAAGTTACGAAAAATGCCGACGCGGGTGACTATAACACGCGTATTGACCTTTCAATAAAGTCAGCGAAGAAGGACTTCAGCATCTCAGGCACACTGTTTAGTAAAAAGGACCCGAGGATAATAAAGATAGAGAATTTCATAATCGAAGTAATCCCCGAAGGGACGATGTTGTATATAAATAACAACGACAGGCCGGGCGTCATAGGCAGCATAGGCGGTATATTCGGCGAGGCTGGCATAAACATCGCAAGGATGCACTTCGGAAGGGAAAGTAAGGGCGGGATGGCCGTATCTGTAGTCAGCGTAGACGGGAGCATCGGTGATGATGTCCTGGATAAGATAAGAAAGCTGCCCAATATACTGGAAGTAAAGAAAATAACGATGAACGGCTAGGCCTTCACGGAGGAGCGATGGCAAATATCATAATAGTAGGGACACAGTGGGGAGACGAGGGCAAGGGCAAAATAGTGGACTGCCTGACAGAAAAGTCAAACGTGGTGGCACGCTATCAGGGCGGGCACAACGCCGGGCACACGGTAGTAATTGGCGGCGATAAGTTTATCCTTCACCTGATACCATCGGGAATCCTGCATAAAGACAAGATGTGCATAATCGGCAACGGCGTAGTGGTTGACCCGCTGGCCCTGATTACAGAAATAGATGAGCTGAAGGCCAGAGGCATTTCAGTCACAGGGAATCTGAAGGTGAGTAAAAACGCCCATCTGATAATGCCCTACCATGTGCTGCTTGACGGCTGGAAGGAACTGAAAAAGGGAAGCAAGAAAATCGGGACAACAGGGCGCGGCATTGGCCCATGCTATACAGATAAGGCGTCACGTGCGGGAATAAAGATGCTCGATTTATTTTGGCCTGGGCAGTTTAAGGAAAAACTCAACACAAATATTGCCGACATAAACTGTATGCTGGAGCAGATTCCAGATGTAAAGAAGTTAGACGCCGATGAAATCTATAATAAGTATATCTCCTACGGCAAACAGCTTGAGCCATACGTTGATGACACCGACATAACTATAGACGAGGCAATAAAGAGCGGCAAAAATGTCCTGTTTGAAGGCGCGCAGGGGACACTACTAGACGTTGATCACGGTACATATCCATATGTAACATCATCAAGTGCCACCGCCGGAGGGGCGATGACGGGGCTTGGCGTTGGTCCAAAGACTATAGACGAGGTGTACGGTGTTGCAAAGGCCTATACGACACGCGTGGGTGAGGGGCCGTTCCCGTCGGAACTCACTGACAGCACAGGTGAGTCTCTGAGAGAAAAGGGCGCAGAGTATGGGGCAACTACAGGAAGGGCACGGCGGTGCGGTTGGCTCGACTTTGTAGTTCTCAGACATGCTGTAAGGGTTAATGGCCTTACCGGGCTTATCATCACAAAACTCGATATACTTGATGATATGGAAAAGATAAAGGTATGCGTTGGCTACAAGTTTAGAGATGCGCTGTTGCGGGATTTTCCTAAAGAACTGCCAGTTCTTGAGGGCTGCACTCCGGTATATGAGGAGCTTGACGGCTGGAGAGGCAGCAGCACTGCGGGTGTTCGTTCATATGACAAATTGCCCCAAAAGGCAAAGGATTACATTGGGGTCATAGAGAAAACGCTTGGGGTTCCAGTTGTTATCGTATCAACAGGGCAAGACAGGGACGATATAATTTACAGATAATATGTCATCATTGGGGCGGGTTTTAGAGGGGGCGCTTGGCATATTTTTCCCTGCATGGTGTCCAATATGTGCCAAACCCTCTGACCGGCTGGACACCTCGCCTATCTGTGGGGCGTGCTGGGCGAATATGAGCCGTCTGCCAGCAAATGTATGCCAGATTTGCGCCAAACCTCTTGAAGTTGAAGGAATTTCCAAATGTGGCAACTGTTATGCAGAAAAACCCTTTTACTCAACAATCAGGGCATACACCAAATTTTCAGATGTTATGAAAGAGGCGATACATCTGTTTAAATTCTCAGGCGTGCGCAGGCTTGCTCGTCCGATTGCAGAATTATTTAAAGAGGTAGAAATACCGGAGGCTGATTTAATTGTGCCAGTTCCGCTGACAAAGAAAAGACTAACCGAGAGGGGTTTTAACCAAAGCCTTTTAATTGCAAAGACCCTGTCGGACTTCACGAAAATCCCGCTTTCATATGATACACTCCTAAAAGTAAAAGAAACGCCTCATCAAACCACACTCAAAGGGACGCAGAGGATAAACTCCCTGAAAAATGCCTTCGCCTCAACTGTAAGCGTAAAAGGCAAGAGGATAGCCGTAGTGGATGACGTTATGACTACAGGGGCAACGCTAAACGAATGTGCCAGGGCACTTATAAAGGCGGGCGCCCATAGTGTATTCGGCATTGTTGCAGCACGCACGGTACTGGAGTGATAACCTGAAAAACCGTATTTGCATATGAAAAAAATTCTCTTCAGAGGCGACGCTAATCCACCGATTGGCACCGGCGATTTGATGTCACTGGTAAATCTGTCTTATTATTTTGAACAGGACGGCTGGGAGGCGTTTTTTCTTATTCGCGGTTATGAGGCAGGCAGGACAATCATGGAATGCAGGGGCAACGTAACCGTTGTCCCACCTGAGTGCCCATTACAGGAAGAACAACAGGCGATTGAGAATCTCATAGTTCAAGAAGGTATAGATGTCCTGTTTCTTGAAATTACGCAGAGGAAACTCACCGACTATTGCTTACCCCCGGGGGTAAAAAAGGTCTCTGTAAACTTTGACGGCATCATTCCTGATGACATAGACATAGTGATTAACTGGGATATCGAAGGCACAATCTATTTCGATAAGAAGCGATATCCGAAGACGAGGTTTCTCATAGGACCGCAATATATCATACTGCCGCCTAATTTCAACAGGGGGCGTATTGCTGCCCGCACCTATGCCCCAAGGCCGCAAAACCTCCTGATTGCAATGGGCGGGGCTGACGAATTAAACTTTACAGGGAAGGTCGTCAACGCCATATTAGAATACAAATTAGATATGAACATTACCGTAATAACCGGGGCTGGGTTTATGTTTAAAAAAGAGCTGGAGACTGCCCTGTCGAAATCAGAAATCAGGCCCGTGGTGAAACAAAATGTAAAAGACATGCTTGGAGAGTACATGAATTGTGATGTGGCCATAGGTGCCGGAGGGCTGACCTCCTATGAGCTGATAGCATCGGGCACACCGGCGATTTTGATTGCCACATATGAACATCAAATCCCACGTTGTAAGTATTTCAACTCAAATAACTGGGCCAAGTATCTTGGCTACAGGACATTTAATGCTGAGGAGCTTATATATTACATACAGCACCCGCCGGAAGTATTAAAAGTAAATATTTTTGACACTGGGAAAATAGTGGAAGCCGTGAATTCGCTATTGAGGCATTACTCGTGACATTAAACACCAGTACTTTTCTAACATAGCAGTTGCAATTTCAGGGCTTGAAGGCCATTGACCGCGCCGCTGCCCCGTATGGGTTTGATAGTCACCCAAGTGGTCGGGGTCAGGCTGAACCACTTTTCCATCTTTCAAGAATAACAGCCCTATTTTATCGGTAGGTATTTTGGCGACAAAGGCGTCGGCTTCATTCAGGACTTGTCGTAATCGCGTCATAGTCGCTGCGACATTAACTGGCGGCTCACTGGCAACTCGCCGAAAATCGGCCTCTGTATAAATAGCAAGACGGTGGATTTCGTTTATAAGTCCTTCGGGCGTAAACCCAGGGGACTTCTCAACAGCGGCCAGGACAACGGACCCTATCGGTAAAATCCGATCATGAATAGTTATTAAATCCACCACGTCACGCGGCTCTCGTCGTCCAGCAGCGGCCAGAACCTTATTCATAGCAAGATCGACAGGGTGGAGAACATAGCCAAAAGCCTCATCCTGCACAGTCGGAAAAAACCGGAAGTCGCTGTCAACAACCCATTCTAGTTTTGTTGTCCCAGTTTCATTAGAGGCCAGCACGGTGTAAATGGTCGGTTCGCGCCTTAACCATTGGAGGGAGTAACCATTGACCTGCAAGACAGAGCTATCCTCACCTGCCGCCTGAGCCACTCTTTCTTCACGGTCATGGAAAATATCGATGTCTTCGGAATAGCGAGGCGCATACTTGTTTAGCGGTGTGCTGCCAGCAACATAACTTTCCGGGTCACGGTGAGATGCCAGTAGACACAAAATCTCGGTCTGTATTTTAGATAGCGGCACGGCAAGCTTTCTCAATCTGCTCTGCCAACCGTCTTGCCTCAAGATCACCTTCTGTTCTAAGGCTCCGTGTGATGGCTAAAGCATCTTCGCGGGTTGGATTTGGCACGGGACGGCTGCTCCATAAGGCAGCTGCACCATATTTTTGAAACGCAATGCGATAAAGTACCTCTATGTCTTTCAGTTGCTTAATCATGTCTATAATATATCACTTGATGAGGTATTTTGCAAGATTTGGTATAACAAATATTTAGCTGAAGTAAAAAGGGTGGGCGCTCATCCAGCGTCTAAATTGTTTTGGCAGCGTGTTATATCTAATCCCCATTGCATACCCGGCATATCTGAAGCAGGCATCGACAATGAAGTAAATCAGCCAGTACAAGTTTCCTTCTTTGAGTAGCATGGCAGCGCCTTGTCTTAAATATCTTAACCCCTCCCCTGCGGGACTGGCATATTTCAACAGCCTGCCTTCATTTAGTGAGACACCTATGTCGAAGTTTCTCTTAAACTGTTTCATAAACGAATAATTGTGTGAATGAATCACCACTGCCCCGGGACAGTATGCAGTTTTATAGCCAGATAAAATAAGCCTTGAGGAGAACATCATGTCTTCGTTCATAATGACGGAGTTAAACCCACCTGATTCCACAAAGACCTCCCGCTTTATGGCAGAACATACGTTGGAGAAAAAAAAAGTCTTTATCCCAAGTTTCCTTAATAGTTCCAGGCTTTTTAGAGCTGGCACCGCCGGATAGTTGAACTGTCGCGAGAATTTCTCAACAGGAGAAGCATCAGCGGCAGGGATTTGCCTTGCGTATGATGCTGCCGTCTGTGGGTCTCTCAGGGGGGCAATAAGCTCCTGTGTCAGCCTGTTATCGGCAGGTACGGCGTCCTGTGTCATAAATATTATAACATCGCCTGATGCTTCGGCAGCGGCGACGTTGCGTGTCGAGCCGTGGTTAAACACCTTCCTGTCGATTTTTATTACCTTACAGCCCAGTTCTGCTGCCTTGGCGGCAGAGTTGTCCTCAGAGGCAGAATCGATTACGATTATCTCGCAAACGGCCATAAGCTGCCCCCTGATTGCTTTCACTATGGTATCAAGCAGTCCTGACGCATTTAAAGTTGGTATTATTACGCTTATTGACGGCGCTTCTGTATCTGCCACTTATTTACCGTTGCAGGATGGACAGTTTGGGTCCTTGTAAATTTTGAATTTACGAAAATCCACAGACGCCCCTTCCCAGACAAGCAGCTTGCCCTTTAGGTTTGTGCCCACTCCGGAGAGATACTTCAGGGTCTCAAGCGCCTGAAGCGTACCAATAACCCCCGGGGTCGTGCCAAGTACGGGAAATACCTCTGAAGGCGGCGCCTCCTGAAATAAACACCTCAGACATGGCGTCTCCGGCACTTTAATAAAGGACATCCTGCCGTCCATGCCCCAGATGCTTCCATACACCAGTGGAATGCCTTTTCTGATTGCTGAGTCATTCAGTATATAGCGCGTTGGGAAGTTGTCCATACAGTCAAGGATTATGTCCGAGTTTGCAACAAGTTGGTCTACGTTATCAGCCGTGATTTTATCTGTGTGTGCGGTTATTTTTATATCTGAGTTTACGGTACCTAATGTGATTTTCGCCGACAACGCCTTATTTACGCCAATGCGTGAGGGGTTGTGAAGGATTTGTCTGTTAAGGTTTGAGTAGTCTGGTGAGTCAAAGTCACAGATAATTATATGCCCTATGCCAGCGGCAGCCAGGTAGATAGATACAGGTGAGCCAAGCCCCCCTGCACCGGCTATAAAAACGGTTGAATTCTTTAGTTTGTCCTGTGTCTCCAGTCCCCAGCCTTCCATCATAATCTGTCTTTTATAACGCTCAAGTTCGTTTGTAGATAGTGGCATTGATTTCCCTCCAGTAGAAGATATTTGAACAGGCGTTTAAAATATCCTTGCCGCTGTCGATATTATTTCTTTAGAAATGTTGCAGCAAGCTGTTTATCTACTTTAAACTCCTTTACACCACGTTCTAGGATAATCCCAGCTTTTTTTAACTTTGACATCGTGCGGGATACTACTTCTCTGACGCTTCCCGTCATTGAGGCGATTTCCTGATGTGTAACATTTAAAGAGACAATGTTGTCTGAAGGTGATTTCTCAGAAGCCATCTCTATTATACATGAAAGCACCCTATTCTCTACGTCTTTGAATGTCAGGTCTTCAACTATCTTTGACAGATGTTGCACCCTTGCACAAAGAGTTTGTAGTATTTTAATGCCCTGTCCGCTTAAGCCGTTACACACCATCTCAAGAAATGTCTCAGCAGGTATACATATTACAGAAGTCTCCTCAATAGCAATTGCATTTACAACTTGCTTTCTGTCTGTATAGAGCGGGGCACAACAGAAATGCTCTCCGGCAGTCATCGTTTTTATAACAATCTCCCTGCCTTCCTCAGATGCCTTAAACAACTTAACTGCCCCGGACACTATAATGTATAAAAATTTAAGCTCATCGGACGAGGAAAAAAGCACATCGTTTTTAGCGATTTTTTTTACATATGACTTCCTCTCGATTAACTTAAGCTCCTCAGTGCCAAGTCGTGAGAGACAGGGCAGCACCTTGAGCTTATTTCGAGTCACTTTTATAGTTTCAGTTGTCGTTCCCACACCAGTACCCATTTAAAAAGTCACAATATCTCGTATATGGCGATTACAGCACCTGTGTACATCCTTCCATAGAGTTATATTAACATTATGCTGGTGAATAGTCAAGCGTTTAAGCGTTTTAGCCATGGGGGGGGTCAGCTTAGAATTATTTGACAATTGAGAAAATAACCAATTATACTGGGTTATCAAGTAAATCATTAAGGATGGTTTTATGAAAAACGAAGTGAAAAGACTTATCGCCTTAGGCGGTGGCGGCCCTGCCGTAGGGCTGGCTCTTGGTGTATTGAAGCGAATGTCAGAGTGTCAGGACATTCGATTCGATGTGTGGACCACAGCTTGCGCAGGCGCATGGCTTGGGATGGCTTATAACGTCGCTCCCGAAGGCAAAGAATATGAAAACGCACTGAGATTCTGCCAAAACAATATGAGACCTGACAATCTCAATGCCTCATTCCCGATACCGGCTCAGTTTGTCCCTGACTTTATGGGAATGATTGAGAATGCTTTCGAGTATCTCAAGGATCCGAAATCCCTTGAACATTTAAACGTCCCTCAATACTGGCCAAAGGCCCTCCATCACATGATTGAACTGATGAATGACCAGTCCAAATGGACCAAATGTGAGATAAACCCCATGATATTAAATGACATACTTGCTGTTAATCCCATCAGTCGGCTCATGATTTCAGCGCTCTTCAGAAGCGGGATAACGGGGCTTGCCCGCATGTATTATGACGACTGCAAGTACAAGGAAAATGCCCTAATTTATAGCATTGATGAGGCATTTAAGCCCGGCAGACCAGTCATATACCACAACGCCTATAATCTGACAGACTGCTGCGTGGAGTTATTTGTCAACTCAACTGCCCATCCAAAATATAAACCCATGTCAATGAAAAGTCTGCGCGCCGGTTCGGCACTGCCCTATATCATCGAACCTATTGAACTGGACGGCAAGATGTACTGTGAAGGCGCTATGGTCGATACTATTAACTTTAAGGATATAATCAGAAACCACCCCGATTTGGATGAGATTTGGGTGGTACGCCTGCTCAATCTTAGTCAGATCAAGGCCCCAAAGTCTCTGCTGGACTCGCTGAATAACCTGATTATGCTCTTTGCCGCCAGCATGTCAGAAGACGCTATCTCCATGTTGAGATTCCGGCTGGAAAAACGCCGTATGAGAACCCGTGTTATCGAGGTGCCAGTTATGGGAGATATACTTTACGAATGGTCAGCAAGCAACCTTGAGCAGAGCATAGAACACGGCTACCGCGAGGCAGACAGTATTGTCGGCAGATACAAGCCACGCTACATCATGACCCCCCAGTTTAATACAATGAAGGTCATCACACGCCGTGCCTCCGCACATACAACTATCGGCGATGAGCACCTGATGAACGAGACCGCCCTCTATGCCGCCGCTAAACAATCAGGACAGCCATTTAAGATTATCTTCCAGGAGCTGGCACATATTGTTGCCATGATTGTCCCGCATATGGATATTGCCAGAAAATCCTGCGACCATAAGGTGGCTGCCGAGGTGCAGTCCTACGAAGACGAGATGGAATCAAGGGCAGTTATGCTCACAGACGCACTAGAGATTCTCTACTCTGAATCCACAGATTTTAGGGAGCGGGAGCTGGCCAAGATATGTATTAACTTAACTGAGCTTATCTATGGCTTGAGCAGAGATGCCGCAGAATTTATCCTCAACGTGATTGCTTACAGCGGGAATGACAACATTACCAGCCATAGCAGGAACTTTATTGAATCCATAGACATAACACTAATGACACTGGAAGATACACTAAAAGAACCCTCAGCCGAAAACTTTGCTGTCATTATGAAAATGGCATATGACCGCAGCGGCATGATGATAGACTACCGCAACGATTTTCTGGCAGCCAATGCCGGTGTTAGCTCAAAGGAGGTGGCTGAGATATTTGTCTTAACTGATCTTGCAGAGAAGTTCTTCGACAATGTCCTCAGAGTGGTCAGAAAGTATGAACGTTACATTAACTATGAGAAACATCTGAAATAGAGGGCGCAGAGGCTTGTCTGATGACGGATAAGATAACAGATAAGAAGAAACAGTGGCTTGTCGTATTCAGCCTGTCTATTGGAATCCTGATGGCCTCGCTTGATTTTTCCATAGTAAACGTATCTCTGCCAACCATTACCGGGTATTTTGGGACAAACACAGATACGGCCTCATGGGTGGTACTTTCGTATTTTCTGGCCAATATGGGCTTGACCCTTGTTGTTGGAAGGGTTGGGGATATCTGGGGCTTTAAGAAAATATATGTCTGGGGCATGGCGCTTTTTACGCTGTCATCGTTTATGTGCGGCGCATCGCAGTCAATAGAGATGCTGATCATCTCGCGGGTTATGCAGGGGATTGGAGGCGCAATGTTTTCCACCCTGGTCTTAGCCATGATAAGCGCCTATCTGCCAGCTGAGTTTCGCGGTAAGTATATTGGTATAGTAAGCATGTGCAAGTCTCTTGGTGTGATGATGGGGCCGGGGATAGGCGCCCTGATTACCTCATATGTCAGCTGGAAGTGGGTGTTCTTTGTCAATATCCCATTTGGGATAGCGGCCTTTGCCAGTGCCGCAGTGCTGCTTAGGCAGGATACCGCTAAAAAGGCTCATGCAAAATTCAGGATTGGAGAGGCCCTGCTGCTCATTGTTTCTCTGACTATATTTTTCTATATAACGTCCTCGGGCGAGACACTTGGGTGGCTGTCACCGTTAGTGCTGACGCTGTTGGTGTCCTCGGGGTTTGGAATCGTGATGTTTGTCCGCACGGAGTTAAAGATTGACTCACCGCTGATAAACCTCTCTTTACTGAAGATTTCAGGCTTGTCGATGGGGTTGATTGCAAATACGCTCAGGTTTGTAATCATCTTTGGGATGAATTTTCTGCTGCCGTTTTACTTTGAGATAGGGCTTAATATTTCATTAAAAGTCTCTGGCCTGCTTCTTATGATACCATCTGGCCTGATGGTCGTGATGAGTCCTTTTACAGGGAGGTTGTCAGACAGGGTCGGCGCACAAATGCTGTGTATCTTAGGCATGGCCTTAAGCGTTGTGTGTTTTATAATGCTGACATTGGGCGGTTCTCAGGCAGCGCTCTGGTATGTTGTAATGTCAATGGTCGTGTTGGGGCTGAGTTCAGGATTCTTTTCTTCTCCAAACGATGTACTCATAATGAGCCATGCCCCAAAGGGGATGGAAGGCCTGGTGTCCAGCCTGAACATTATGGCCAACAGGGTTGGCGGTACAATAGGCATTATTGTTTTCCAGAATGTTGTGTCACTGTCTATGCCCCAGGGCATGGATATAAGGCCTGGGGTACCGCAGGCAGTCCTTCACAGGGCATTTGAGAATTCCTTTATTGCCGCTGCCGTACTCTCGGCAATAGTTATCGTGTTTTCATTCCTTGCAAAGGACGCAAAAAAGAATGCCGTATGAATTACTGCCGCTTTAAGCGCCAGTATCTTTAAAAAGGAGCTGAACTATGTTTGATATTAACGTAACACTGGAAAAATCTTACACGGTTTTCGATATGGACCGTCTTAGCTTTGATGCAGACTTGCCGCTGGGAATAAAATATATGCGTTTTCTGGCTAAGCACAATAAAGACCTTCAGGGCAGCAGCGATATAGTTGCCATATTTCACGGTGATGCCTGCCACATGGTACTTACAGACGATACATACAATGCCTATAGAAAGATATCATATGGAAATCCATATAAAACGATGCTCCAAGAGCTGATTGCCGAAGGCGTGGGGATTGAAATCTGTGGTGTTACCATGAGAAATCACTCATGGACAAAAGAGCATCTCATTGCCGGTGTGAAAATAAACTCCAACGGGCTGTTACGGCTGATTCAATTGGGACATAAGGGATATGTCTTGATTCGCCCATAAAATAATATGTCAATTACTTAGTGCTATATGTTATTATATCAATTAATGAAGCGGTTAATCTTTATTGCAGCATTAGTCATGGTGTTGGGCTCCTGCGGGGGTGATAGCCCCAAGTCTATGTTCGATACGGCCCAGCTTGAAGAACTCCAAAACAATCCCAAGCACGCCATAGAGATATACGAAGAAATCGTAAACAAATACCCAAACACCGAATTCGCTAAAAAATCCAAAGAACGTATTGAAAAACTCAACCAGCCTGCCCAATCAAAATAATATGCTATGTTAGCCGGTCTCACTGGTAGTATCGGAAGCGGGAAGACTACTGTGCTTGGGCTGTTTGCTAAACTGGGGGCACGCACTACAAGCGCTGACGAAATAGTTAAGCGTCTGCTTGGTGAGGATAAAATCAAGCAACAGATACGGGCAACGCTTGGAAGCGGTGTGTTTTTCAAGGACGACACCCTTGACAAGCAAAAGACCGCAGCGCTTGTATTCAACAACCCTGGGCTGCGAAAGAGGCTTGAGGGGATTGTCCATCCTGCCGTTATGAGAGAAATAAAACAGTTCGCCAATCTGAACACTGGTGATATAAGTGTTGCTGAGATACCTCTGCTCTTTGAAGGCGGTTTTGAGGCCGAGGTTGATGTTATTGTCACTGTTACCGCCCCCAAAGGGCTTGTCTTCGATAGACTTGGTAAAAAAGGCGGATTGTCTAAAGATGATGTCATTAGAAGGCTTGCCTGCCAAATCCCTGACGAACAAAAGACAGCAAATTCAGACTTTGTCGTCGTCAACTCCGGCGACATCGCCTTTGCTGAACAGCAGGTAAGGGAAATCTACCGGCTGTTACGACATCGGTGCAATGTTTAGGGCACACAGAAGCGGCATATAGATAGTGAAACACGCCCCGTCTTTTGCATTAGCGAACTCCAGCCTGCCGTTCATGTTTTTTTCAATAATATTCTTGGACATGTAGAGGCCAATCCCTGTGCCTTTGTCTCCTTTTGTGGTCACATATGGTTCAAACAACTTGTTTACGATTGTCTCCTTTACACCGCCGCCGTTGTCACATATCTGTACTACGGCATTTTCTACTTCAGCGGTTATCTTTATAGTTATACGCCCGCGCTCCATTGCCCCTTTTAACAGTCGCTTACGCTCTATTATGGCATCTCTTGAGTTGTTTACTAAGTTTAATATAGCCTGCTTGAATTCGTTTGGATAGCCCCAGATGACCGGGTCTTCGTCACACTGTATCGTGGCGTCTATGTTTCTGTTAATAAACTGCAGATATATCAGCGCCAGAATATCTTCAACCGCCTTTTTTACCCTGAAAGCGGTCATTTCCTTTGCAGGTTTGAAGAAATTCCTGAAGTCCTCGACTGTCTCAGCCATATAGTTGATGAGCTTCATTGATTCGACAATTACATTATTGACATATGAGCGGTCGATTTTGTTGTCAGCGAGGTCATCTTCCATATTTTGAACCAGCAGGGCTAGTGTGTTCAGTGGCTGTTTCCACTGGTGGGCAATGGCGCTTATCATCTCCCCCATTGCAGCCATTTTGGACTGCTGAATCAGAAGGCGTTCCTGGACTAATCTCCTCTCCGCCTCTTTCTGAAATTTATTGCCCAGCGTCAGGTTTAACTCCCGCAGATTTTCCTCCGCCTTAATGCGCCGCTTATAGTTTCGATATGCCTCGATTATGTTGCCGCAGGCGCAGCTAAATGGATGAAGAAATTCAACAAGCCCCTCATCATAGCCGCCCTCTCTGTTTGCTATTGCTGCAAGCCCCACAAGGTCACTGCCGCAATATATCGGAATCCCCAGAAATGACCTCAGCTGAGGATGCCCCTCTGGAAGGGTTCCACGGCGGGGGTCATTTGGCGGGTCAGACGATATTACCGCCTCGCCAGTCTTTATTATGGAGCCGATTAAATTGTTCATATTGTGAAATTCAAATCCATCTTCCAGATGTTCATTAAACATCTTTCGTGTCTCTTCGTTCCACGCGATGTTAGAAACTGCAAAGGTACTCAGGTATTCATTGCCTTTTTCATCCAGCAATATCTCTCCTATTATGCCAAACTCGCTGCTTGTCAGAGACAACAGCACCGCAAGCAGCTCATTCATCAGTGCACGGGGTTTTGGTGAGAGAATGAACTTTGACTGGATGTAGCGTATAGCATCGAGAAGATTGTTAGAGCGTACCAGGTTGTCAGCGGCGAGGGCACGTTCACGTTCTGTTTGGTTTTTTTTGAGCGCGTACTTGATGGAGTTATACAATGTGTCCGGGTTAAGATTCTCTCTGAGCAGATAGTCAGACACACCAAGTTTCATGATCTCAACCGCTGCCGCTTCAGTACCCTTTGCAGCGACCACTATGACAGGTATCTTTAAATGCCCAACCCCATCCTGAAGTTTTTCTAAAAACTCATGCCCAGCCTCGCCAAAACTGTAATAACTCAACACAATGCAGGCACACGTGTACTTGTCACAGTGGCGCAGCCCTTCCTCTAACGACCAGACACTCAGAAGTTGGACAGGCTCTGACAACCGGCTGCAAAGTCCCTCTGTAACTGTATCGGGTACATCGCCCACATCGCCTATGATAAGAATGTTTAACTGTTGCATGATTATATCCCAAGGTAAGAGCCTTTCCTAGCCTGTCCACCCCCCGGAGTTAGTTGATTAATAATATTGGACTGTAAAGGCGGCGGCCGGATTTGAACCGGCGCATAAAGGTTTTGCAGACCTCCCCCTTAGCCGCTTGGGTACGCCGCCATTGCTGACATAAATATAACATAAATAGGTATTTCTTTTCCATCAGAATATATTTATGACTTTAAAAATATCCGGCGGCCTCTGAGTATGAAATAATTGAATATCAACATACCAACCGGTATCAGCAGGAGAGTAAATCTCTGTAACGTATCTTTATATTTAAAAACTACGCTGTGGCTGCCGGTGTTGTTGATTGCTATGGATTGAAACGCAATGTTGGCCCTGTATATCTTCGTGTCCTGACCATCGACATAGGCCCTCCAGCTTGGGTCGTAGTTGTTTGACACAACGACAGAGGCCGGTGTGACAAGCTCTAGGGTAAGGCTGATTTCATCCGGGGAATAACGGTCAAGCGTTATCCTGTTTTTCTTAAATTGTTCGTCATCTGTGCTGTCAGGTAAGGGGGAAGGCGACTCCGCTGCCGAGAAATAAACCGTATTGACCAGCTCCGCCCCCTGCGTCTGAATTAGTGTATCATAGACGGCCTTATCTGTCTCCAGTGTTTTAATGTTTTTCACAAGGTAGACCCTGTC
This sequence comes from Candidatus Magnetominusculus xianensis, assembly GCA_001541255.1. Taxonomy (GTDB): domain Bacteria; phylum Nitrospirota; class Thermodesulfovibrionia; order Thermodesulfovibrionales; family Magnetobacteriaceae; genus Magnetominusculus; species Magnetominusculus xianensis. The sequence continues at coordinate 29,064 of LNQR01000058.1, read as the reverse complement.
AAAGGCGGCATTAAACCTGACCACTACTATCTTTTTTGAGTAAAGCTTCATCAGATTGCCAATTGCCCCGGGACGCTCTTCAACAGTACTGCCAGCATAAATTGTAGTAAATATGCCGCCCGGCTGGGAAGCGACACCCCTTGCAACGATATATCTTATATTCAAAAAAGAATACGGGTAAAATAATGTGTTTGACGTAAAGTTTGAAATAAACAGGTTATACCAGTTGCTCTCGAAATATGGAAGAAACCCGGGGTCTGAAAGCTGCGGGGCTATTACAACTTTGAAAAACTCCCTGTAGTATTTGTTAAAAAGAGGGCCTCTGCCGTCTGGAGTTTCAAACCCCTGTGACTGTATATGTGGAATTGTCGTATAGTCAACCGATGCCAGCCTGAAGGGGCCAAATTGATTATAGCTGTTCTCCTGTTTAATACCCTCCAGCGCTTTAACATTTGGAAATACGCTGATATAAGGCACGTATTCCTCCCCGAAAAACCTTGTATATCTCACCTGAAAAAACAGTATAACCCCAATTGTAATAATCAGTATGCCTGCTAACTGCCCCTTTTTCTGAGCGCCTGAGAGCTTATCGCTATACCAGAAAAATGCCCACACTGAAACTACTAACACTGGGGCAAGCGAGACTATATCCACAATCCCGATTTTCCTCGGGCTGAAATAAAATACCGCAGCACCCGCCGCGCAGCAAAACAAGAAGGCAAAGGCAGGGTTTTTCGTCAACATTGGAAAAGAAAAGACTACCGTATTTCTTGCTGTTATAACCATCAGCGATATGAAGACAGCGCTTCCAACATTTAATATAAGGTGCTGAACCCCCTGTGTCCCAGCGGCCTTTGCAATAAATACTGCAAAAAACGTATAGGCAGCGCCCACAGCCACCCCAATCAGAAAACGTTTGGCAAGGGTGTGGTCTCTGACAACCGTATCAATTGCTATAACCGCCGCCATTGTCATCACAATAGGAAATACTGTGGTTATATGACCGAGGTCCATCTTCTCAAAAAGTGTACCCCTGAATATAATATTCACTGCCGGAGAGAACAGGGCTGATAAAAATACCACTATGGCAATAACTATTAAAGACCGCCGTACCCTTAGCGATTTATCCATTATGGCAATCGCACCGGCAAGTGGAGTGAGCGTCATAGTTTGCAGCGCTGAACCGACAAAACCATTATAAAGATTTTTCAGAAATCCCAGATACGACACCGCCTCATACGTATACGTCCTGTGTGAAAACGGTATGTACTTATACAGGCTATAAAGCACCGGCACACACACAAGGATATATCCAAACCACACAAGTGATGTCTTTATCAGCATCCTTAGCCTCAAGTTTTGTCCTTCGGGCTGAAGCAGCAGTATTATCAGCGCTTCTAAGATGAAAAAATACGGCAGCGTCAGTACTGGATACGACAGCGCCACAAACAGGTTTAACCCTATAAGCTTCAGTACTAATGAACCCTTCTGCTGGGTATCCCAGCTCCACGCGAAATACAGAGGAAAGCAATAACTAAACGTATACAGGATAAACAGACTTGACAACTGCATGTTCAGGGCAAAGTACACCCCGCCAACAGCCGCTACCCACCCTGTCACGTTCATATATCCACTGAGAAATCTGTACATCCCATAACCTGCCGCCGCCATCATAGTGATGACCATTGCGCCGTACACTGCCCACAGCGGTACTACCTGAGCCACTATATTCAGGATGTAGAGTGGGCTGTGATGCCATGCGTATGCCGGTGCCCCGCCAGGCCAGTTCGGATACCAGAAATACGGGCCATGTCTGAATAACAGCTCCCCCATCGGCTTATATCTTGGAAAGTCTGTCTCGAATATATCGTGAAGCTGTATAGCCGCCAATGGCCCCAGCGTCAGCTTGTCTATGAAAAACACCGCCGAGATGATTATAAAAAACAGGACAGCCCTCTTCCTGTCTTTTAATATATAGTCTTCTATGTATTCTTTAAACATGAGAGCCTAAGCGGTGAGTTAAGAAACAGGTTCAATGCAGCCCTGGTCATATCCCTTTTAAGGAGTTGTGCAGATAGTCGATTTCACTTCTTATATCAACAGGATGATTGCCGACGAAAAAGCCGCAGTCATGGGCTGTGTCGGCCTGTGTTGAGCTTAACACCTCGTAATCGAAATACTTTATCACGTCGTGTCTTAGCATGTTGCCGCCGGTGATGATTCTATATTCTATTTCTGCGTTTTTCAGGGCATTAAGGACTGCGCCTCTGTCTGTGTGCGAGTCAGGGTTTACTATCATCGTAAAACAAAACCATGAGCTTTGCCCTGTCTCCTGTTGAATGATAAAGCGCTTGTCGTCTTTAAAGATGTCTACAAAATGGGCGGCATTTGCCCGTCTTGCGCTGAGAAAGGCATCGAGTTTTTTAAGCTGAACCTTGCCAATAGCCCCCTGCATCTCCATTGGGCGGACATTATAGCCCGGCAGGATAAACCGGTATGCCTCGTAAAAATCACTCTCTTTCTTTTCAAAAATTGGACTGCCCTCCGGCTGTCCGCGGCACCAGCCATGATTGCGGATTGACCTGCAGAGGCAGTCAATTTCAAAGTCATCAGTTAAAATAAGGCCACCTTCCATTGTAGATATGTGATGAGAGAAAAATGTGCTGAATGTCCCTACAAGGCCAAACGTCCCCGTATAACGGTTATCATACACTGCCCCCATTGATTCGCAGTTGTCCTCGAACAGGATAAGATTATGTTTTTGGCATATCTCCAATATTTTATCGAAGCGGCACGGATTGCCAAGTATGCTTACCGCCACAATCATTCTTGTCCTGGGTGTTATTGCCAGCTCAAGCTGCTCTGCATCTATGTTTAGTGTGTTAATGTCTATATCGACAAACCTGAGTTTGAGGCCGTACTGATGCAGGGGATAAAACGTAGTTGCCCACGAAATACACGGCACTATTACCTCATCGCCCGGTCTTAACGGCCTTTCCTTACGGTAAAACAACGCGGCAACGGCCACAAGATTTGCCGACGAGCCGGAGTTTACCATGCAGGCGTATCTGCGTCCGAACAATGCGGCAAACTCCGCCTCAAACTCTGAGACGTGCCTTCCCATTGTAAACATGTCGCTGTCTACGACTGAGGCGATTGCCGCCTTTTCCTCATCGCCAAAAGTAGAAGATGTCAGTGAGAGTCTCATTGTGGTCTCCTTTGAGGTTGATAGACTATGATTTTCGAGCCGTCGAAATCAAAACTGAAAGGCACGTGCAGGTAATCGTTGAGTTCCTGTTTAAAACTGTTTTGTCTTTCCTGCTCTACAAAGAATACCATAAAGCCGCCCCCGCCTGCCCCTAACAGCTTCCCGCCGATTGCCCCGCTTTTCATGGCGCGCTCATAGATAGAGTCGATTTCTGAATTTGATACCCTGTTTGACAAGGTTTTTTTAAGGAGCCATGATTGATTCATAAGCTGTCCAAACTCCCTTAGGTCCCTGCTGCTGTTTACCAGTATATCATAGGCCTCGTCTACCATGTCTTTCATCTGTGTAAGGTTCTTTTCATTTTTCGGGATATTTTTAATCTTATCTCCTGCCACTTCAGAGGCGATTCTTGATATACCGGTGTAAATCAATACGAGGCTCCGTTCAAATTCTACGAGTCTCTCGGGCTTAATAATTATAGGCTCTACGATGATCTTGCCGTTTGCCAGAAAGTTAATAACGTTGAGGCCGCCGTGTGCGGCAAATGTCTGGTCCTGTGAGCCGACGTTTTCTCTGATCAGCTCCTGTTCGATATAAATGGATTCGCGCGTCAAATCATCTTTAGAGGCAATACGCCCCTGCAGGGCATAGAGGCTGTGAATCAGGCCGACTGTGAAGGCAGAGCTTGAGCCCATCCCGCTTCTTGCCGGGATGTCACCGTCGTGGTGGATTGATACACCGTAGTCAACCTTGAAATACTTCAGTGTCTCCCGCACGGAGGGGTGCATGATGGTGTTTATGTCGCTGACATTTTCTATTTTCGAGTAGACGATTCTGTGTTTATGGTCAAAAAACGGCGGCAGCCGCCTGACGCTCAGGTAACAGTACTTATCCACACAGGTTCCAAGCACCTTGCCGCAGTATCTCAGGTAGTAGTCCGGGTAGTCGGTACCGCCGCCGAAAAACGAAATCCTATGTGGGGTTCTTGATATTATCATTGCCGCTGTACATCCAAAAGATAATCACCTGCGATATTATACGTCTCCGGTACACCTATGTCAATAAACCTGCCGTTAAAGCGGTATCCAAAAATATTACTGTCACTGGTGTCACTGGGCAAAAGCGACGGCAGGAACTCCCTCTCAAGCGACATGACTACACCCTCAGGGCGGTTATTGAACAACGCCCTGTTAAACACATATATGCCCGCATTGATTAGGCCGTCTACAGACGTTTTTTCGTGAAACGACACAACCCTGCCAACGGCGTCAAGGGCAACCGTGCCGTATCTGCTGCAGTCTTTCATCTCCTTAAGGGCAATGGTCAAAGAGGCACTGCGTTGTAAATGAGCTGAGACTAAATCCTTAATATCAACCCCGGCAAACGTATCACCGTTTAGGGCAATTACTTCTGGGGTCTTTGTATATTGAACGGCCTGTTTGAGCGCCCCGCCGGTGCCAAGCAACTGCTCTTCGACTGAAAACAGGATTTCAAAACTATACCTGTCAGTGCCCCTGTAGTGCCCGATTATCTTGTCGGCCATAAATCCAACGGCAATAACCACCCTCTTTATGAAATCATACCGGCTTAAGTGTCCAAGCAGTATATCAAGAAACGGTCTGCCGTTGACCGGGGCCATGACCTTTGGCAGGGCGTCAACGACCGGCCTTAACCGGGTGCCAAGCCCACCGGCCAGGATTATTGCGTCTGTTAACTGCACCTTATGACTACAGCCGAGGACTGCCCGCCTATGCCGTAGCTTATTGATAAGAACTTATCGCTGTGGCACGGCTGATGGGTGTTTGAGAATTTCAGGTGCGGGTATTCCTTTTCCATTTCGCTTTCATTAAAGTTAAGCGTGGCTGGCACGATGGAGTCCCTGACGCCGAGTACCGAAAATATTATCTCAGCAATGTCGCTAGCTGCGGCCATGTGCCCGGTATATGGCTTAAGGGCGCATAGCGCTGCGGGGAAGGCTCCTGCTGCGGCAGCGATTGAATTGAGTTCTGAGCGGTCGCCTTTCTTTGTGCCGCTTCCGTGCGGGGATATAAAGGCGAGGTCTTCTATCTTTACGCCGGAGTTAGTGAGCGCCTCGTTTATACACAGCAGGGTTACGCGCTCCGGTACGCTGACTGCCGGGCCTTCGGCGTGTTCTATGGCATTTCCAAATCCCATGATTGTACCATATATGACAGCGCCGCGCCTTAGCGCACTTTGTCTTTCCTCAAGCACAATGGCAGCCCCTCCCTCACCAGGGATAAAGCCGTCTCTCTTTTTATCAAACGGCCTGTATGACTCCACACCGGCGGCACAGCCTGATAGCAGGCCAAGCCCCTCCAGCTCATACATGGGGATTTCGGTAATCCAGTTTCCACACCCTGCGCTTACGGCTATATCTGCCTTGCCCTGACGTATGGCCCTTGCGGCAAGCTCCAGCGACTGCCCCCCGCAGGGCGACAGACTGGTAAGCGTGGTATTTGGCCCTTTAAAATCAATTAACGCCGACAACGCGCTAAACAGATTATTTGATATAGACTCAAGCAGAAAAAATGGATTTACCTTTTTTAGGGTCAATGAGTTGAGTTTCGCTGAATCAATATCTCTCCAGCGGCCGTTAGTGGCCTCCTTCGTAGCGTGATAAAAGAAATCATATCCAATTTTAGTAAAATCCCCTGTTGCTATAAACAGCGCCCTGCGTCCAGGGGGGATGCCGTTCATATCTGGAAACCCAATTCTGCTGTTTTTTATGGCGTCAAGCGCGGCGGCAAATCCAAGCGTTGAGCCTCTGTTTAGAAATTTCATCTGGCTTGTCAGCTTATTCGGTATATCAAATGGATACGCGAATGCCTCAACCTTGCCATAATATTGCATTGCCCTCGGGCAGCCTTCCTGTGGATAGTGAGCTACTCCGGTTTTGAGGGCACGGATATTCCCCCAATTTTCCTCAATTCCAAACCCAAGTGAGGTTACAAGCCCCATGCCGGTTATTACTACTTCTCTTTTTTCCATTATTTAAAGACTCAGCTCTCTTGTTAGTATTTTAAAAAACCTGCGTTCCTTGTCAACGTCTGCAATTTCAGCAAGCGGGACAATTGCGCCGCTGAACTCAGCCACTGCCTTTTTCTTGCCCATGACAGTGCCGATTGCCTTAAAAGATGCCCTGTCCTGTTCAACGGTGACAGCCTCAACAGTAAGTTCTACCTGATCGCCGGGCAGGGCGAATCCATAAAACTTGCACTTGTCCACAGTCTCCGGCAAAAACCATCCCTTAAAATCTGATGACGCCGCCGTAAGCCACCCCGCAAGCTGCGACAGTGCCTCTACCATCAGCACCCCCGGCATCACCGGATTCCCCGGGAAATGAAATTCCAGAAAATCCTCTGTCATCGCCACATTCTTTATTCCCCTGGCAGTTTCATTAGCCTTCCACTCCAATATCCTGTCTACTAATAAATATCTCAAATTCGTTATCCCCCTAGTAATATTACAGACGACACGGCGTACTCCGGCGTATGAGAGATAGTGACGGACGCCCCTGATGCATTCAGCCTTCTCATCAGGTTGTCCAGCCAGCCGTTGAGCCTCAGTGCAGGGCGCCCTGAGGGCATGACAGATATTTCTATCCTGCGAAAAATGCCAATGGCTGTAAACCCTGAACCTATAGCCTTTAAAAACGCCTCCTTTGCGGCAAACCGCCCGGCAAAGTGTACATAAGGGTCCCTGTGGCTCAGGCAGTACCTCTGCTCCTCCTGTGTGAATATATCCTCAACGAAGGCCGCGCTCCTGTCCATCGTTTCCCGCAGCCTGTCCACATTTACTATGTCAATCCCATGATAAAGGCGCACTATGATACCGTCATTCCGCCGTCAACGGGGATTGCCTGCCCGGTTATGTAGCCTGAAAGGTCTGAGGCAAGAAATACGGCAAGACCTGCCACATCATCCGGGGTGCCATAGCGCCCAAGGGGAATCGCTGAGAGCAGCGCATCTCCCCCCCTCTTCCTTGCCCTTGCGCTCATGTCTGTTAGTATCATACCCGGCAATATGGCATTGACCAAAATCCCCTTGGGGGCAAGCTCAACGGCACAGGCCTTTGTAAATGAGACCACACCGCCCTTTGACGCCGCGTAGTTGGCCTGCCCGCGCGTACACTTAATTGCCACGATGCTTGCAATATTTATGATTCGCCCGCTGTGGTTTGCCATCATCTGCTCTGCGGCATATTTTGAACACAAAAATGTTCCGCGCAGATTTATATCAAGCACCTTGTCCCAGTCGGAGTACTCCATTGCTATTAACAGATTATCTTTGATTACCCCGGCATTGTTTACCAGTATGTCGAGTTTCCTGTGTGTCTTTCTGATATAGCTGAACATGGCCGTGACCTCGTCTTCTTTTGAGACATCGGCCTTAAATGTATCTGCTGGTTGAGCTGAGGACTGAGCGATTTCAGACTGTAAGGACACGGCTGCGTCTGCGGATTTGGAGTAATTAATAATCACAGCAGCCCCGGCCTCAGCTAATTTCAGGCAAATCTGCCGTCCTATCCCACGCGCACCGCCTGTGATAAGGGCAGTCTTACCGGTTAAGTCTATGTTCATCTCTTATCCAATGGTCTTATCCAACTAGCGGCCTTCCCTCAGCGTCTTTATTGATATTGCCGGTTAGTATTAAAATCCCTTCAACTATGCCCCATAGACCGCCCACACCGGCAGTTATTAGGGTTGCAAATATCTGAAGCACCCCAATGCCCGTATAGCCAAGATAAAAACGGTGTACGCCTAACCAGCCCAGGAATATCCCTAAGAGTCCGGCAGTTATTTTCTCCTTTGCGTAGCCGGATGAGCCGGTAACTTGCGGTTCACCTGAGAGCTGTGTCCCGCACTTTTCACAAAAGTGCGCACTGTCCGAAACATGGTTTCCACAATTTCTGCAGTACATAATCTCATCCCTCCTAATGTTTGCCGCACAAGTGCCGCATAATTTTATGTCAGAGCAGCGGATTTTGTCAAATCATTAATTATTTTGTGTCAAGCCAAAATAGAAATGTCCTATGACGTTTTATTAAGCGTCACGGCATGGTTTATCAATATCAGTAAAACGGCTTGCCTTATAAAATATATTTAGAAAAAACTTTATAATTTACAAAGATGAAATTTAAATGCTACCATATTTAAGAGGTGAGGTGTGACGAAGGGGCATTTACTTGGTTACCTGTGAAAAGTTTAGCCGTCAGGATTAGTGTGTCTAAAGAATAATAGAGGAGTCTGAAGACAATGATACAGCCTTTTGGTGGCAGGAGAGGAAGTGAGTTTTTTATCATGGACTTTTTACAGAAATTTCCGGCGCAGGCATTAGATACATCAGTCGCAGAGGAAGCGCTATGTGAAGATATCCGTAACTTTACGAACTCTGAATTTTGTGCCATCGTCCTGCATGATGAGAATGGTATTATCTCGAAACTGACCCTAACGCCGCAAGGCAGCCATGAATTTCTAACCGATGATCTATTAGAAAAAATGATTTATGTATCGGTAGGCAGCTCCAGCATTAAAATGTGGGACATACCGGATAAGAAGGAGTTATTTAGCGAGGTTGGCATTTCTCCCGATATTTTCAACATTCTTTCAATGCCTCTGTTCACAGGCCCTTCAAGGATTGGCACTTTATTGATTGTAAACATCACAATCGATGCAAACACTATATCTTTGGATCCATTGTTTCAAACAATGGACATGATTGGAAAAATAATAGGGCTAGTCCTAAAGAACGCATACTTTTATCAAGAGACACAAGAGCAGTTAAAACTATCAAAATTTATGGCAGAGATTGGGATTATTTTAGCCTCCAGTGCATCATCATTAATTGGATTGCTTCAAAATAGCGCTGAGGCTATAGTCAGCCATTTGGGTGTATCTGTGGCGCGTATTTGGGTTGTAGACGAAACTGGACATATACTTGAACTACTGGCTAGTGCTGGACTTTACACACATGTTGGCGGAGACCAGTCACGAATCACTGTTTGTAAAGACACAATGGGCATTATTGCAAGGGAATCCTTGCCACGTATTACCAACTCGGCACAAACAGATCCCCTAATTAACGGTATTGATTGGGTTAAACGGGATGGCATAATAGCTTTTGCGGGATATCCATTATTATCAGAAGGTAGAGTTACGGGTGTTTTGGCCATATTTTCAAAAAATATTTTAACCAAATTCACAATTGACTCCATTGCCACCGTGTCGTACAGCATTGCCATCGCAGTTAAAAATCAACAGGTTGAGAAAATGCGTGTTCAGGCAAAGAAAGAGGCTGAGACAGCTAAAGAAGAGGCCGACAGGGTAAAGAAAGTGGCTGAGACAGCTAAAGAAGAGGCTGATAGGGTAAAGAAAGTGGCTGAGACAGCTAAAGAAGAGGCTGATAGGGTAAAGAAAGTGGCTGAGATAGCTAAAGAAGAGGCCGATAGGGTAAAGAAAGAGGCTGAGATAGCCAAAGAAGTTGCTGATAGGGCGAAGGCAGAAGCTGTTGTTGCAAAAGAAGTGGCTGCTCGGGCAATGGAAGAGGTTGTGATAGCCAAGGAAGAGGCTGAAAGAGCAAACAGGTCTAAGAGTGACTTTCTTTCTAACATGAGTCACGAAATCAGGACCCCAATGAATGCCATAATAGGGTTGACAGATATAGTTCTGGAGAGAATATTAGACGAAAAGCAAAAGGAATATCTTTTAATAGTAAAGAGTTCCGCTAACTTCTTGCTATCTACAATTAATGGAATACTTGATATTATGAAGATTGAATCCGGTAAATTTGAGCTTGAAAACATGGATTTCTCAATCAAGGCTGTGGTTGCATCCGCTATTGACATGTTTCTTATAACTGCCCCAAAAAAGGGAATACTTATTAAATACGATATATCGCCAGAGGTACCCAGCGTGTTAAAAGGAGATCCAACCCGGCTTCGACAGGTATTGATCAATTTGATAGGCAATGCCCTGAAGTTTACACTTAAGGGAGAGATTAATGTTGCTCTAAATGTTTTAGACGGACAAAACCAAAAGGATACGGTGAATCTTCTTTTTTCAGTAAAAGATACCGGAATAGGGATTGCGCCTGACAGAAAAGAAACTATATTTAAAAGGTTCACTCAGGCAGACAGTTCCACAACCAGGGAGTACGGGGGAACAGGGCTTGGTCTGACCATAAATAAGGAGTTTGTTAATCTTATGGGCGGCGCCATGTGGGTTGAAAGTGAGCTTGGGGTCGGAAGCACTTTTTACTTTACTGTTGTTATGAAGAAAACCGATAAAGAATATGTCCTTTCCACTGAGGAATTTTATGATCAACACAGACATATCCTGTTAGCAAGGCCAAGGCGCAAATTCCGAATATTGGTCGTAGAGGATATAGAGGAAAATATTCTTTTGTTAAATATTCGTCTCCAACAATATGGGCACACAGTTATTATAGCCCGCAATGGGCTGGAGGCAGTGGAACGTTTCAAGTCGGACAGGGTTGATGTTATTCTCATGGATGTTCAAATGCCTGTGATGGACGGGTTGGAGGCTACACGTCAAATCCGTAAACTCGAATCCTCCATTGGCGGCCGTATTACGATTATCGCCTTGACGGCAAGTGTTATGAGGGAGGAAAAGGCGTCGTATATAAGGAAAGGAGTAGATGCTGTGGTAGAAAAACCTATCGAAATAGAGAATCTCTTGTCAACGATTGAGCTTACAGTTGGAGATGATATTGGCGAGGTGACCACTAATCTGCTCGTTGAGAATGAGGCAGCCTCACTATGTGAATTAGCGTCAATTGACGGCATAGACGTCAGTAAGGGTATTACTGTTTGGAAAGACGCCGAGGCGTATAAGAAAGCCTTAATGGGGTTTTCACGCAAATACGGCGATGCGGCGGATAAAATATTATTTTTAATTGAAGATAATGACATCGATGGGGCGCACAGGATAGCACATTCTTTAGATGGGGTGTCAGGGAATTTATCTATTGTCTATGTGTTTAAAGTTGCCAGAGAGCTGTCTCATTCACTAAAGGATGGAAAACTTGATAATGCCCGGACACAGTTGGGCCAGCTCAAAGAACTATTAAGGACAGTCGTGGACTCTATAAACAAAATCCATGTGCAGGAGCCTATAATTAATCATAAGAGAGAATTAGATAGTTCGGCATTAAAGGGGCTTATTCTAAGATTGGTAGAATCTTGTGAGGCAGACGAACCGGATGAGGCTGAACTAATCCTGATTGAATTGCATGGGGTTATCAGCGCAGAGCAAGAAGAGGCTATAAAGAAGTACATAGAAGACCTTGACTTTGACGGAGCTAAAGAGGAGACACTAAAATTGGCAATCTCTTTTGGAATAGTCCCTGAGTCATAAAATGGATGAAGATAAAATGAAAGTGCTGATAGTTGACGATGATTCTGTCATCAGACAGCATTTAAGACAAATACTGAAGGATATTTATAAACTATCGTTTGCCACAAGCGGCGTAACGGCATTGGATAAAGTACAGAAGGTGATGCCCGATATAATACTTCTTGATATTATGATGCCTGAAATGGATGGATACGAGACGTGCAGGAGACTAAAGGCTGATTCTGCAACTGCCGATATCCCGGTCATCTTTATCAGCTCCTTAACTGACATTGACGAGAAAGTTGAAGCGTTTAACTGTGGGGGAGTAGATTATATTTCAAAACCATTTCTAATTCCTGAGATTTTAGCCAGAGTAGCAACACATTTAAAATTATATAATTTCCAACGTTTTTTGGGACAAAGGGTTGAAGAGGAAACCGAGAAAAACAGATTAAAAGATCAACTAATGTATGAACAATCCAGGCATATAGCGATGGGTGAGCTGTTGGTTAATATTGCTCATCATTGGCGGCAGCCCCTATGCACAATAGGCCTCTTTGCTCAGGAAATACAAGACGCCTATTTACACAATGAGTTAAATGAGAATAATATGAAAAATAATGTTTCAACAATAATGACAGAGTTAATAAGTTTGTCCTACACTATAAATGGCTTTAGAAACTATTATGTAGCTGATCAGGTGCTAAAGGAATTTAACTTAGAAGATGTGATAAACAGCACAATGATGATTGTAGAGGGATATTTTAAATTGAAAGGTTTTGTTATCAACAAGGAGTTTGAAGATGGATTGTTTATAAGTTCTTATCCGAACGAGTTTGCTCAAGTCTTATTGAACCTATTGACAAATGTTCAGGATGTGTTTGAAGCGAGGCATATTACTAACGGCATAGTTAATATAAGGGTATATAGAGATACTGATACTAACAAAATAGTAATAACCATCACAGACAATGGTGGTGGTGTATGTGAGGAGAATATTCATAAGATATTTGACCCATATTTTACTACAAAAGATAAATCCAGGGGGACGGGACTTGGTTTATACATTTCAAAGTTAATCATAGAAAGGAGTATGAAAGGCACGCTTACTGTAAAAAACATAAATGGCTGGGCTGAGTTCAGGGCAGAGATATGAGCCACGATAGAGATAGAATGAAAGTGCTGATAGTTGACGATGATCCTGTCATCAGACAGCATTTAAGACAAATACTGAAGGATATTTATAAACTATCGTTTGCTACTAGCGGTGTAACGGCATTGGAAAAAGCACAGAAGCTGATGCCTGACATAATACTTCTTGATATTATAATGCCTGAAATGGATGGATACGAGACGTGCCGGAGGCTGAAGACTTGTTCTGTAACTGCCAATATCCCAGTTATATTTATCAGCTCCATAACGGACATCGATGAGATAGTTGAGGCGTTTAAAAGCGGGGGAGTAGACTACATTTCAAAACCCTTTAAAAGTCATGAGGTATTAGCCAGAGTAGAAACACATTTGAAATTATATAATTTTCAACGCTTTTTAGGAAAAAAGGTTGAAGAGGAAATTAACAAACGCCTGGTGGAAGAACAGATGCTGATACAACAATCTAAAATGGCGGCTATGGGCGAGATGATTGGCGCTATATCTCATCAGTGGAAACAGCCGTTGAACGCACTTGGCCTTATGGTGCAGGATGTTGTGGATGCGTTTGTTACGGGAGAGGCAGATAAAAAGTACCTTGAAAACTTCGCTAAACAAAGCATGAAACTGATACAGTTTATGTCCCAGACGGTAGACACTTTTCGAAACTTTCTGAAGCCGACCCACGAAAAATGCACGTTTGATATAACAGAGGCTATTTACGATGTAGTTGACCTTTTTTACGATATGTTAAAAAATGACAGCATCTGTGTGCAGGTGAATACTGACAAAATGTGTAGTATATATCCAATAGGTTATCCGAATGAGCTAAAACAGGTTATCCTGAATCTGATAAACAACAGCCGTGACGCTATAAATGAAAGAAGAAAAAAGGGGTTTCTTACAGATGATGGACGGATTACTGTAGAGATTAAAGAAGTAAAGGATAGAGTTGTTGTTTACATTAGCGACAATGGCGGTGGTATAGGCTTGACGCTGATGGAGAAACTCTTTAAACCATATGTAACAACGAAAGGAGATAAAGGGACGGGGATAGGTCTATACATGTCTAAAGCAATTATAGAAGGAAAAATGGACGGGAAAATCTCTGTTTCAAACATAGAGGGCGGGGCGCAGGTTGTCATAGAACTGCCTCTTGCAAAGGAGGTGTAAAATGACAGAAATTAAATGGAGTGTGTTAATAGTAGACGATGAGGCCAATAACAGGCAAATCATGAGGCAGATACTGAAAGATACATATAAACTATCCTTTGCCACAGATGGTCTGCGCGCCTTGGATAAAGCTGCAAGGGACAAACCTGATATGATTCTGCTTGACCTTATTATGCCAGGAATCGATGGATATGATACGTGCCAGCGTCTGAAGGCTAATCCCGCAACGGCCTGCATTCCCGTTATTTTTGTTACATCTATGGTAGATGTAGAGGATGAGTCTCGTGGATTTGAGGCCGGAGGCATCGATTATATTACAAAGCCGGTATCGCCGTCCATTGTACTCCATAGGGTGGCGGCTCATATAGAACTGTCTAGGCAAAAACGGATTTGTGAGGAGACTATTATAAGGCGCACAAAGGAGTTGGTAGAGAGCCAGCAAACATCTGTATTTATGCTCGGAAAGGCAGGTCATTATAATGACACTGATACAGGGTCACATATATGGCGGATGGCATCTTTTTCTGTGGAAATAGCAAAGGCATGTGGCTGGAATGCTGATGAGGTTGATTTGATAACGTATGCGGCAGCAATGCACGACACAGGGAAAATTGGGATTCCCGATAGAATTTTGAGAAAACCAGCCAAACTAGATACTGATGAGTGGAAAATAATAGTGACACACCCTGTAATCGGCTACGGTATCTTGTCTGAGAGCAATACTCCTTTATTTAAGATGTCGGCAGATATAGCGCATTGTCACCATGAGAAATGGAATGGTTCAGGCTACCCTAATGGCTTAAAAGAAAAAGAAACACCTGAAAGTGCCGCAATTGTCGCAATTGCCGATGTTTTTGACGCGCTCACCACAGTGCGGCCATACAAAGAAGCATGGCCTATCGATAAGGCATTCGAAGAGATCAGAAATGGAGCAGGAAGTCATTTTGCACCATACCTTGTTGATTGCTTTTTTGATGTAGAGGCTGAAATCAGAAGACTTAAAGATACATGGGATCAAAAAGAAAAAACAGGAGATACTCGAATTTAGATAATCCTCAACCTCCGATGTGTCTGCTTGATGAGTATTGACGCATATTGTGTTTGCCAGAGGCAGAAAGCTTGTCCCCGTACAAGTGGACATCTGTTCGTTAATTAATAATGCGTTTAAACAAATCATATCTGTTTGAAGAGGCCGTCTCTATCGGCGGCTGAGGCATTTTACTGAATGACCTGTGTTTTGTTAAATATATAAAGGAACATATCGATTTAATATCTGATAACATGTTATGATAGCAAAGTGAAAATGAAGCCAAAGATGAAATATATACTGCTTGCTGCCGCACTGTTAATCATATCGGGCTGTGGATACACGCTCGTTACAAAGTCAGACAGACCGTATACGTCAATACGTATCGGCAAGATTATCAATAATACCTCTACGCCAAAGCTCCAGGACATGCTCTATGATGCCCTTGCCTCCGAATTTTTAAAACGCGGTGTCACTATCTCTGACAGCTCAGACTTTTCTCTGGAAGGGAATATCTATTCCTACAGATTAACCGCCGTTGCTGAAAAGAAAAAATATGCCGCCCAATATGAAGTTGCCATTAAAGGCTCGTTTAAACTTAAGGACAAAAACGACAATGTAACAAAGGAGATAAAGGATATCTCATCGCCATTTATAGAGTCGTTTGAAAGCCAGGATGCAGTCAACTCGATAATTGCCTCAAAGGAGCAGCATGACGAGTCGGCAATGCGCTCATTAGCGGTCTATCTGGTCTATGAACTGACCTTATCGCTACCAAAACCTGTCACAAGTGAACACTCTCCGAAATGAGCCTTACACAGCTTGATGATGAACAAAAGAAAGGATTACCATCCCCCGTATATCTGCTGAACTATAAGGATTACTTCTATCAGGTGGAATCCCTCAGGCTGCTCAGAGGCAGTGTGCAGGACAGCACATTTAATTTTGACGTTTACGACTTAGAGCCGGGCGACGAACATGCCACAATGGCAGAAATAACAGACACACTTATGATGGCCTCTCTGTTTGCTGCCCGCAGGTTCATATGTGTAAAGAATTTTCAGAAGGCGCTGAAGGGCGACATAACTCGTCTGACCAGATACGTGGAAAATCCATCGCCAACATCAGTCCTGTTTCTGTTTAACCAACTGCCTGACAAACCCAATAAACCTAAGGGCGACAAGCCCCCCCTGCCGTTTTCTGTTAAGAGTATGACGCTGGACTTCAATGAGCGTGAACTTCTCGACTGGGGGCAAAAGAAGGTCCAGTCGTATGGATGCACTATAACCAGAGAATCCCTCAGGTTTCTCAAAGAGATATGCGGGGATTCAGCCTCTAAATTCTCAAATGAACTTGATAAGCTCCCCCTCCTGGGTAAGAAAAAAATAGACGAGGCGGACGCGGCTGAGGCTGTGTTTGGAACTAAGAGTTACACGATATTTAACGTGGCCGATGCAATCGTCAAGGGCAACAGGTCTAAGGCTGTTGCAATATATGCAGAGATTCGCGATGGACTGGACGAGTTAATGACACTTGGGGCGCTCAACTGGAAATTGGAAAAAGAAATTCATGCAGACACTCCGGTCTTTATGAAATGCTACGAACAGTTAAACGATGTAAACAAACGGCTAAGAGGCGCAAACCAGCGCTATCCCCTCGAGCTTTTAATCTACAATCTAAGCAGTCCTCCGGCTAACTAAAGGGGCCGTCCTTCATGTACGAAACCGCAATGAAAATAATCGGCGATATGCCATTGAATGAGAGAGAGCCGCTGCTTGAGCTGTTGTCGTCTGATGTATCACCGTCTGAATTTTCTGCGGCTGTGTTAAACCTAGAACAACTCATAGATTTGTCAAAATACCGCCGTGAGATAGCTGAAGCGCTCATTGAAGCAACCGGCATATGCGACGCAGTGCCGGAGGTTTACGAAGATTTCAGACCCGTAGTCTATGACGGCGCATTTTTCATTCTTACAGGAATCTCGCAAGCGCGTCTCCTTCGCATAATAAACGCCCAGTTCCTAACCGGCATGGGCGCTTCCCCGGGAGAGAGGCTGATAGCGCTTGTCAGGGACATCCCCATGCTCTATAAACTCGGGCAGATAATGGCCAGAAATCCACACATCGACGAGCAGTTCAGACACTGGCTGACCTTGCTTGAGGGTGGTCTGATTCACATAGATATTTCCACTATAAGGGCGATTATAGAGCAGGAGATAGGAGCAGAGCTGCACTCCCGCACAGTTGTTCTCTCAGACAGTGTCATCTCCGAGGCCAGTGTTGCCTCTGTGGTTTCATTTACATTGCAGGAGGCTGAGGCGGTCAATAAACACCTCTGTGCAGGGGTGTTTAAGGTTATCAAGCCTGATGTGCCCGGGTTTCTTGATGAGGACATGAAGCTGCTTGACGCACTGGCTGAGTTCTATACCAAAAACAGGGGAAGTTACGCACTTGGAGATTTTAAGTTCACAGACACGTTTAAGGACGTAAAATATGCCCTGTCAAAGGAAGCAGATTTGCGCAACGAACAGCGAAATATGAGGCTGGCCGGAGAGTTCTACAGGCATAACCGGAGGATAATAATCCCTCAGCCGCAGCCCTTTTCGACGAAAAAGGTGACGGCTATGCAGTTTATTGACGGGAAAAAGATTACAGAGATGGACACAGACCAAAAGCAATGCGCCGTAGAGTTGTTTAATGCTATAGTCACTGACTGTCTTTTCGCTGATGCAGTGGATTCACTATTCCACGGCGACCCTCATGCAGGAAATATCCTTATCGTAAAAGACGCACGAATGGGGTTTCGTATTGCCCTTGTTGACTGGAGTCAGGCGGGCACTCTCACAAAGACAGCACGTGCCTCGGTGTTGAAACTTGCCTCTGGAATAATTACAAATAACCACAGCATAATTCTTGACGCCGTTAATACCCTGTCTGAAGGCGGCATCGGCGGTGGGGCGGCACTCTCAGCAGTGATTGATGAACTCAGCAAACCCGCCCCAGGCACTACAGGCGGCATAATGACCAACATAATGACTGGCATAATGAATAGAGCACTAAATCTCCTTGACCGCCTCGTGCTGCGCGGCGTAAAGTTTCCCGCTGATTTGTTGTTATTTCGAAAGGCGGTTTTCACCCTCAACGGTGTCCTCTTATCGCTTGACCCGGAATTTGACCAGGACAGTTGTCTTATAAATTATATGTTCAGACTTTTGGCAGAGGAGATGCCGCAAAGGTGGTTTAATGTGTTTTTCCCATATGCAGATAGTCCGTTTAACTACCGGAGCCTGATGTCAAATGCAGAATTATTTACTCTTGGCGTCATGCTTATGACCACACGTTTGAGGCCGGTCTTTTAAATTTTGATGAAATACGTGCAGTGAACTATTTTTTCACCATGACGTAATATTTTTCTTGACATTCAAACAATGCTTTAGATAAGATATTGCGTCAATCGTGTGCGTGCAAGAGACAGCGGCATTTTTCGGGTGAGGGTACGTTAAAAAGACGGCAACATCGGCGATTGAGAAAGGTGATGCCGGTGGCACAGGTGGCACAGGTGGCACAGTAGTTGAGAAGTAAGTGAAGAGCTATTGTTAAAGCAGTAAGAAAGTCTTTGTAATTATAACGCTTAGAATTAATATACATTGGAGGTACGTATGAAGATTGTGTTACTTGGGGCACCTGGGGCAGGCAAAGGAACGCAGGCAAAAAAGCTGATAGACAAGTATGGAATACCACAGATTTCAACCGGTGACATCTTAAGACAGGCGGTTGCTGACCAGACGCAGCTTGGGAAAGAGGCAAAATCATATATGGACAGCGGCGGGCTGGTACCTGATAGTGTGGTTATCGGGCTGGTAAAGGAGAGGCTTTCACAGGCTGACTGCAAGAAAGGATTTATTCTGGATGGTTTTCCAAGGAACACAGCGCAGGCCGAGACGCTTGACGGGGTGTTGGCATCGGTGGGAATGCCGCTTGAAGTAGCTCTCAGCGTTGATGTAGATTTCGACGTTCTGTTAAAGAGGCTCACCGGAAGGCGCACATGCAAGAGCAAGGACTGCGGGCAGATGTATAATGTATATTTTTCAGCGTCGAAAAAAGACGGCGTCTGTGACAAGTGCGGCACAGAACTCTATCAAAGGGACGACGACAAAGAGGAGACAATAAAAAAGAGGCTTGACGTGTACAAGGCACAGACAGAGCCGCTTATCGATTACTACACAAAAAAGGGAATTTTAAAGAGGGTAGAGGGCGTCGGCGACATTAACGAGATATTCAATAAGATTTGTTCAATCTTAAAATAAATATGTATTAGTGTGTGTTACGCAAGGTAAACACAAAAAAACTAAGGAGGAGTTAAGAAATGGCATTAGTCAAACCACACGGCAAAAATAAGACGTTGATGCCCTTGAAGCTGGAGGGTGCAGCATTAGAAGCGGAAAAGGCGAAGGCAAAGGGCCTGACACAAGTACGCATGTCATCAAGAGAGACGGGCGACCTGATAATGTTAGGCATAGGCGGTTTTACCCCGCTTGAAGGTTTTATGGGGCATGACGACTGGAAAGGCGTGTGCGATAGCTATAAGTTGGCAGACGGCGTATTCTGGCCGATACCAATAACCCTGTCAACGAGCAAAGGTCAGGCAGACAGCTTAAAGGACAATGAGGAAGTAGCCCTGGTCGATGAGTCAACCGGCGAGATAATGGGCACGATGGTAATAAAAGAGAAATACACGATAGACAAGGTCCATGAGTGTAAGCAGGTATATAAGACAGACGACAAGGCGCACCCCGGTGTAGCAATGGTCATGGCACAGGGCGATGTAAACCTTGCAGGCCCGGTAAAGGTATTGAGCGAAGGCTCATTCCCGACGGAATTTGCCGGTGTATATCTGACACCAAAAGAGACCAGAAAGATATTTGAGGACAAGGGCTGGTCAAGAGTGGCGGCGTTTCAGACAAGGAACCCGATGCACCGCTCACACGAGTATCTTGCAAAGCTATCACTGGAGATTTGCGACGGCCTGATGATTCATTCACTGCTTGGTAAGCTGAAACCCGGCGACATCCCTGCCGATGTAAGAGGCAACTGTATCGATACACTAATAAAGTACTATTTTGTTAAGGACACATGCGTACAGGCAGGCTACCCGCTGGATATGAGATATGCAGGACCCAGAGAGGCGCTCTTACATGCACTCTTCAGGCAGAACTATGGCTGCAGCGACCTGATAGTCGGAAGAGACCATGCAGGCGTTGGCGACTACTACGGCCCGTTTGATGCACATCACATATTTGATGAGATACCGGCAGACGCCCTTGAGACAAAGGCATTAAAGATAGACATGACGTTTTACTGTATGAAGTGCGACGGCATGGCGTCAAACAGGACATGCCCTCACGACAAGGCAGACAGGTTGAACCTCAGCGGCACTGCCCTGAGAAAAATGCTTTCGGAAAATACAGATGTACCCGATCACTTCAGCCGTCCGGAAGTATTACAGATACTCCAGAAGTACTATGCCGGCCTTACAGAAAAGGTTGAGATAACGCTGCACAAGCACTCAACCGGAGAGAGCGCAAAGAAATAGCTTAAGAAGGGGGGTAACCGTACCCCCTTTTTCATTTATTATAACGATAAGGAAAAAGGAGGTGAAGGTCGCAGCTTACACCCTATTAGATGGCGACATAAATTAAATCTTGGCTTTTTAAGCCAAAATATTTTGCAAGGAGGTATATTTATATGCCGAGTTTTGTAATGACAGAAAAGTGTGACGGCTGTAAAGGGCAGGAAAGAACAGCCTGTATGTACATCTGCCCAAACAATCTTATGAAGCTTGACCGCGACAGGATGAAGGCGTTCAACCAGGAAACTGAGCAGTGCTGGGAATGCTACAACTGTGTAAAGATTTGCCCGCAGCAGGCGATCGAGGTCAGAGGATATGCGGACTTTATTCCACTTGGCGGCAACGTAATACCAATGAGGGGTTCGGATTCCATAATGTGGACTGTTAAGTTCAGAAGCGGTGCATTAAAAAGGTTTAAGTTCCCGATCAGGACAACGGCAGAGGGTTCGATAGATCCGTACAAAGGTAAGCCGGAAGCGGACTTTGCGAATTTAAAGAAGCCCGGATTTTTTAACATGACAACGGTAAAAACCTTAAAATAAAACTTAGGAGGCTATACGATGGAATTAGAAACATGTACATTTGCGTACTGTCAAAGACCTGAGATGATAGAGGTCGAGACCGACATTCTGTTAATCGGCGGCGGTATGGCTAACTGCGGCGCGGCATACGAGGCGGTGCGTTGGGCAACACCAAAGGGATTAAAGGTAACGATGGTAGATAAGGCAGCAGCCGACAGAAGCGGCGCGGTAGCGATGGGCCTTTCGGCGATCAATACATATTTGGGCGAGAACGACCCTGCCGACTATGTAAAGTACGTTAGAGGCGATCTGATGGGCATTATCAGAGAAGACCTCGTATATGACTGCGGCAGACACGTTGACGACTCAGTACACCTCTTTGAAGAATGGGGTCTCCCTGTATGGAAGAGGGCAGAAGACGGTCACACATTAGACGGCGCACAGCCCGCAAAGAAGCTTACCGAAGGCGGCAAGCCTGTAAGAAGCGGTAAGTGGCAGATAATGATAAACGGCGAGTCATACAAGGTAATTGTAGCCGAAGCAGCGAAGAAGGCGCTTGAGATAAACAGGGCAGCAACCGGCCAGGAAATCAATCTCTATGAGAGAGTGTTTATTGTAAAGCTTCTCCTCGACGCCAACGAGCCGAACAGAGTAGCGGCAGCAGTAGGATTCAGCGTAAGAGAGAACAAGGCATACATGTTTAAGGCAAAGTGTATGTTATTGGCGTGCGGCGGTGCAGTTAACGTATTCAGGCCGCGTTCCGTTGCTGAAGGACAGGGCAGGGCATGGTACCCGGTATGGAACGCTGGAACGACATACGCATTAGCGGCTCAGGTAGGCGCAGAGCTGGTGCTTATGGAAAACAGGTTCGTACCTGCAAGATTTAAAGATGGTTACGGCCCGGTTGGTGCGTGGTTCTTGTTCTTCAAGGCAAAGGCAACCAACTCCCTCGGCGAAGACTATTGCGTAACTCACTTTGAAAGCACAAAGGCATTATATGGCAAATATTGCAGCGACCCGCACAAGCTCGGCACTGCTATCAGAAATCACATGATGATGAACGACATGAAGGCCGGTAAAGGCCCGATTCTCATGAACACCCACCTGGCAATGGCAGAGCTTGGAAAGACCATGGACGCCAAGCAGATAAAGCACCTTGAGGCTGAGGCATGGGAAGACTTCCTCGATATGTGTATTGGACAGGCCGGAGTATGGGCAGGAAACAACATCGAGCCGGATAAAGCCCCGTCAGAAATCATGCCGACAGAGCCGTATCTCCTCGGTTCACATGCAGGCTGCGCCGGTATATGGGTAAGCGGTCCTGACGATTTAGGCGCCCCGAAAGAATGGTGCTGGGGATATAACAGAATGACCACCGTAAAGGGTCTCTTCACAGCCGGCGACGGCGTCGGAGCATCCGGACACAAGTTCTCCTCAGGCTCACACGCTGAAGGAAGACAAGCCGCTAAGTCGATGGTAGCATTCTGTCTCGATAACGCCTCATACAAGCCAGCAGTAGCTAAGTCAACCGAAGAACTCATTGGAGAGCTTTATCTCCCGTTTGAGATATTCGAAAAATACAAGAACTACAGCACAGACACAAACACAAACCCCTACTACATCAGACCAAAAATGCTTCAGGCAAGACTGCAGAAGATAATGGACGAGTATGTAGCGGGCGTTTCCACCTACTACATGACCAGTAAGACTCTGCTTGATGCAGGCTTAAAGCATCTGATGCTCCTCAAAGAAGACTCGCTGAGAATGGGTGCAGCAGACCTCCACGAGCTGATGAGATGCTGGGAAAACTATCACAGAATCTGGACAGGTGAGGCCCATGCAAGGCACATACTCTTTAGGGAAGACAGCAGATACCCAGGCTACTACTACAGGGGAGACTTCAACCTCATAGACGACCAGAACTGGAAATGCTTTACAATATCGAAGTATAACCTCCAGACCGGTCAATGGGAGATGTCCAAGAGAGATTACGTACAATTGATTCCTGACTAAGCGGTGAAATAGCAAGACGAAGTACACAGGAGGAAGGGGGGACGGCGTTCCCCCTTCTGACCTTTTTTTGGAGTCCGTAGCTTAAAAGAGAGTGGAGGATTTTATGTCAGACGAGAAGGGTTCGGCCATCGTAGTAATAGGAGGTGGGATAAGCGGGCTAACCACGGCGATAGAAGCGGCAGAAGCAGGCCAACGTTCGGTAATAGTGGAGAGAAATCCGTATTTGGGTGGAAGGGTAGCGCAGTTAAACCGGTATTTCCCCAAGTTATGTCCGCCATACTGTGGATTAGAGGTAAATTTTAAGAGGATAAAGCAGAATCCCAAGATATCTGTTTATACGTCGGCAGAAATAGAAAGTGTTCAGGGAAGCGAAGGCAATTTTAAGGTTAAGATAAAAATCAATCCAAGATATGTAAATACCAAATGTACGGCATGTGGTGACTGTGTAAAGGTATGTCCTATAGAGAGAAGCAATAGTTTTAATTTTGGAATTGATAAGACAAAGGCGATATATCTGCCCCATGAGTTATCCTATCCAATGAGATTTGTAATAGATGCCAGCCCTGGTGTATGTCCGGGTAAGTCATGTTCAAAATGCGTATCGGTTTGTAAGTATAATGCAATCGACCTTGATATGAAGGCAGAGACAGTTGAGATAAATGCGTCAAGCGTTGTGTATGCAACCGGCTGGAGTCCGTATGATGCAGCGAAGATGGATAATCTTGGTTTTGGAAAGGTGAAAAACGTAGTAACCAATATGATGATGGAGCGCATGGCAGCGCCTAATGGCCCGACAAAGGGAAAAATTCTGAGGCCCTCGGACAACAAGCAGGTAAAGACAGTGGCGTTTGTGCAGTGTGCTGGCTCAAGAGACGAGAATCATCTGGCGCATTGTTCATCGGTGTGCTGCATGGCATCCCTAAAACAGGCTACGTATGTTAGGGAGAGCGACCCTGACACAAAGGCCTTTATATACTATATAGATTTGAGAGCGCCGGGGAGGTATGAAGACTTTTTGAAAAAGATTCAGGCCGACGCTAGCGTAGTGATGATAAAAGGTAAGGTAGCAAAGATAGAGGAAGACGCCGAGACTTTAGACCCCATCGTAACAGTGGAAGACATAGCAGGCGGCAAAAAGATCACACAGAAAGTTGATATGGTTGTACTGGCAACGGGCATGGAGCCATCCTTGAAGACGGCAAATGTCAGCACAAACGTAAAACTGGACGAAAACGGCTTCGTCGATGCCGATGCACAAGCGGCAGGCATCTACGCTTCTGGGGTTGCCAAAAGGCCAAACGACGTTACAACGTCACTACAGGACGCCACTAGCGCGGCCTTGAAGGGCATTCAATCCGCGGTGAGGAGGTAAACGATGGGATTAGGTGTTTACATATGTACAGACTGTGGTATAGGTGAGTCGTTAAACATAGAAGCCCTTCAAAAGATTGGAGGCAAAAAAGGCGCTTGCAAGACACATCCGTTTCTGTGCAGCAAGGAAGGCGTAGACCTTATAAAGAACGACATAAACAATGAAGGCGTAAATAAGATAGTCATAGCGGCGTGCAGCCAGCGCGTGAACACGGACATGTTTGACTTCGACCCGCTCCTGTATATAACGGAGAGGGTGAATCTGCGTGAGCATGTGGTATGGATGCAGCCCCCGAATGACCCCAAGACTCAGGCAATGGCTGAAGACTATGTGAATATGGGTATAGTACGTGCAAATAAGTCAGAGCCGCCTGTTCCGAAGACAACAGACGTAACACGGGTAGTGCTGATTATTGGCGGTGGAGTCACTGGGCTGACGGCTGCCCTTGAGATTGAAAAGGCTGGCTATAAATCAGTGGTGGTGGAAAAATCAGGAGCACTTGGCGGCTGGTCAAAAAAGAGTTTTAAGACATATCCGGCAAAGGCCCCCTATGACAAACTCCTTGTCCCTGCAATCGACACGAAGATTAAGGCGGTCAGCTCAAGTCAAAACATCACGGTACATCTGGAGAGTGCAATAACCTCGATAGAGGGCGAGCCTGGCATGTATGACATTGAAATAGACAAAAAGGGTGCAAAGGAGACCTTTAAGGCGGGCGCCGTAATCCTTGCAACCGGCTGGAAACCCTATGATGCAAATAATCTCGTACAATATGGCTATGGCAGATTTAAAAATGTCATAACGAATGTTGAGATGGAAGACCTTGCATCAAAAGGAAAGATAACGAGGCCCTCAGACGGCAAGACGGCAAAGAATGTGCTGTTTGTCCAGTGTGCCGGACAGAGAGACGAAAATCACGTCCCATATTGCTCATCAGTTTGCTGCAATGTCTCCCTGAAGCAGGCAAAATACGTGAGAGAGGCCAATCCTGACGCGGGTGCCTTTATCATCTATAAGGATATGCGGGCAACCGGCGTATATGAGAACTTTTACAAGGCGATGCAAAATGACGAAGGCATATTCCTTGCCAAAGGTGAGGTAAAGGGGGTAGAGGAAGAGGCAGATGGCAGCCTCATAGTCATCGTCGATAATCAGCTCCTCGGCAAGGAGATGAAAATAAGGGTTGACGTAGTGGTATTGGCTACTGGAATGGTTTCCTCGATGCTGCCCGAAGGAAAGGCCGTCAACGACCTGACGAAAGAGTATATTGGCGAAATGGTAAAAAAGAAGACGCAAGACGGAGAGATCGAAGAGCTTATGCCGATACCCCATATAATGAATCTGAAATACCGGCAGGGGCCTGAGATACCTCATTTAAAATATGGCTTTCCAGATTCCCACTTTATATGTTTCCCGTATGAGACCAGGAGGACGGGTATCTATGCTGCCGGTGCAGTGAGAAGTCCGATGGATTCGCACCAGTCGTCTGTTGATGCTGCCGGTGCCGCACTAAAGGCCATACAGTGTATAGAGCTGACTGCCCAGGGTAAGGCAGTGCATCCCAGAGCAGGGGATATGTCGTTTCCTGAGTTCAGGCTTGAGAGCTGCACACAGTGCCGCCGTTGTACGGTGGAGTGTCCGTTTGGTGTGCTTGATGAGGATGAAAAGGGGACGCCGAGAGAGCATCCTTACCGCTGCCGCCGTTGTGGAACCTGTATGGGTGCGTGTCCGCAGAGGATAATCTCCTTCAGCAACTACAGTGTGGATATGGTATCATCTATAATGAAATCTGTTGATGTACCATCGGAGGGTGACGAACCGTTTATCATTGCCCTGATATGTGAAAACGATGCCTATCCTGCGTTAGACATGGCGGGGTTAAATCGGGTACGTTTAAATCCGAACTACAGGTTTGTATCTCTGAGGTGTCTTGGCGGGACGAATCTTGTGTGGATAACCGACGCGCTTTCAAAGGGTGTGGATGGAGTGCTTCTAATGGGCTGCAAGTACGGTGATGACTACCAGTGTCACTTCGTAAAGGGCAGTCAGGTGGCAAGCGAGCGTCTGAGCAAGGTGCAGGAGACTTTGGGCAGGCTGATGCTTGAGTCTGAGCGTGTTCATCAGATACAGCTTCAGATAAACGATTGGGATACGCTTCCGAAGATAATGGAAGAGTTTTCAGAGAAACTAAAAGGATTTGGACCGAATCCCTACAAGGGATTCTAAAATAACAGGGAGGTATGCACATGGGTGATGCAGTGTTCACACCTGACATTGGGTTTGTTCGGGGCTTAAAGGAGGGCGGCGCCGACACTATGAAGCAGTGTTATCAGTGCGCGACGTGCTCTACGGTATGCGACCTGACACCGGCTGACAACCCGTTTCCAAGAAAAGAGATGATAATGGCCCAGTGGGGGTTAAAGGAAGAGCTGTCGGCAGACCCGGACATCTGGCTTTGCCACAACTGTAACGACTGCTCAAAGTACTGTCCCCGCGGCGCAAGGCCGGGTGATGTCTTATCGACATTGAGAAAGGCCGTAATAGCCGAGAACGCCTTCCCGAGGTTTATGGGCACGATAGTGGGAAATGCAAAGCTGCTCATAGTGGCGTTGTTGATTCCAGTGGCACTGTTTCTTGCCTTGCTAAATGCCACCGGGCACTTAAACATACCGGCTGGCGATGTGGTCTTCAACAAATTTTTCCCGATTCCACTTGTCGATGCGATATTTGTAACGACGGCGATGTGTGTAGTGTTTGTGTTTGCTATAAGCGTGAGCAGGTTTTGGGGCAAGCTAAATGTAAATCCATATAAGCTGATGGCACATAGTATGCTGATACCAAGTTTAATAGAGACCCTGAAGGAGATTGTATTTCACAAGAAGTTTCAGAAATGCGGCGCTAATGCAGACAGGACATGGACGCACAGGCTGATTGTAGCAGGGTTCATAGGTCTGTTCATACAGACAAACTGGGCGGTATTTAACTTGTATGTGCTGAAGTGGGAAACGCCGTTTCTGAAGGACGATCCAAATATGATGATGATTCTGGGGTCACAGGCAGCGGTGATGATGTACTATGCGGTCTATAAGATATTCGGCAATACGAGTGCCCTGCTGTTGTTAATAGGGTCGCTGATGCTGTTTGCCAATCGGATAAAGGACAAGGGTGTGAACAGCGTGTCATCGTCTTTTGACTGGGTATTTGCGGTGATGGTGTTTTTGGTATGTATAACGGGGTTGCTGTCGGAGTTTTGCAGGTTTGCGAACAATGCACAGGTGGCCTATCCTATGTACTTTATTCACCTGGTATGCGTGTTTTACATAATAGCGTACCTGCCGTACTCGAAATTGGCGCACATGGTGTACAGGACGACTGCGATTGTGTATGCGAAAATGGCAAAACGAGACGTAATGTAAGGCCAGTAAATTACCAGTAAATTAACGGGCGCCTCAATCAGTGCCAGGCTGGCGGTTGAGGCGTCAAAACACATCGGAGAGAGTGGGAGAGAGAGTGAAAGAAATCTACGAGAAATTAAATAAAGACCCGGAAAGAAGGGGAGAGCTTGGGCCTGAGAGCCGTTTTAAGTTCAACTGCCACAAGGGAATCGCATGTTTTAATAAGTGTTGTGGTGAACTGGAGATATTCCTATCGCCCTATGATATACTAAGAATGAAGAGGCGGTTTGGCAAGACCAGCGGGGAGTTTCTCGTTGAATATACTGATATGGTGGTAACGGACAAAAACAAGCTGCCGTTTATTAAATTACGAATGGCAGAGGGCAAGCAGTGTAAGTTCGTAACAAAGGAAGGCTGTTCGATATATGAAGACAGACCACTGGCGTGCAGGTACTATCCCTTGGGGTTTGCGATAGGCAAGCGGACGATGACCGAGGGAGAGGATTTTTATTTTCTGATAGAGGAGAGTTTTTGCAAGGGATTTAAAGAGGACAAAGAGTGGGTGGTGAAGGACTGGCGCGAACGGGAAGGGATAGCCAAATATGAGTCGATGAACAGCGATTGGATAGAGGTAATCCTCAATAAGAAGTTACTGGGAAAATCAGTCGTTCCTGATGAAAAGACAATAAGCATGTTTATCCTTGGTGCATACGATGTGGACGCCTTCAGGGTATTTGTGCATGAGAGCAAGTTTTTACAGATATTTGATTTAAACGATGAAGAGTTACAGTTAATCACAGAAAACGAAGAAGAGCTAATGAAATTCGCCCACAGATGGCTGAGATATGCCCTGTTCAGAGAGCCGACAATGTACCTGAAAAACAGAGACGAGGTAAACGAGCCACAAAAAGGCAGCGGCTGCAGTAGCTGCCAATAGATATCTCGAATTTTGGCTGTTTATATGTTGACATATGTATGTCAGCAAGTCTCAATTATTATGAAAGAAGGCAAAAACAAAGGTGGCACAAAATAAATGTATTTTCGCAATGCGCGAGGCACTGACATCAGTAGTGTCCGGTTAAAATAAAGAAGGCTGGGAGATATGGTCTCTGAATTTAGAGGCATAGTAGTTTTTAAAGGAGAGGATGTCAATAAGGCTGAATCTTTCGAATAAGGCTTCAGCAAGGATTCTTGATAGGTCAAG
>LNQR01000057.1 GCA_001541255.1 Candidatus Magnetominusculus xianensis | reverse complement strand
AATTGACAGGGGATACCCGTACACTTATTATTAACCCAGTAGGACATTTTTACTTTGGTAAAAATAGGACATTTCTATTTTGGCTTGACATTACTGCTGTGAGAGTTGACTTTTAGTCATGGAATAGATTATTTTAGATAAGTGTGTGTCGGGGCGTAGCGCAGTCTGGTTAGCGCACCTGCCTTGGGAGCAGGGGGCCGGAGGTTCGAATCCTCTCGCCCCGATAGATTCCATACGGTTTTACATGCACCTCGCTTCCACTCGGTACGTAAGCGCTTAAATATATACTGCTACCGACTCCCTGTTATGACCACTGCAAGCCTTAGCGCCGGAATAATATTTCACACGGCATTTCACACGTCTATGTGGCGGCGATTTGTGCCATAGTGTCACATTTTCTTTTTTCATCTGATTCTTCCTTACATCTGCCAAACCCAATGGCATCGAGCAGCTTGTCGGACATAACCAAAAGCTCATCAGAAGTGGAAGCAATTTCCTCTAATTCGGCAGCATTACGTTGTATAATGCTGTCCTGTTGGTGAACACTACTTGTGATTTGCCCGGTCCTCTGTAACAATCCCCTTTCAGAGACATTCATTTTGTCAATCAATTCCGCAGTTTTTTTGATATCTGGAACGAGCTTGGCAAGCATTCTGCCAGCCTCTTCTGCAACACTAACACTGTAAAAAGACAACTTGTTTATGTCGGCAGCGGCATGCTGGCTCCTTTCTGCCAGCTTTCTCACTTCGGACGCCACCACTGCAAACCCCTTGCCATGTTCACCTGCACGCGCTGCCTCTATGGCTGCATTAAGGGCAAGCAGATTTGTTTGACGCGCTATTTCTTCAATTATAGTTATCTTTGTGGCTATCTCTCTCATCGCATCGGTTGTCTTCTTCACAACTCCTCCGCTTCCAATGGCATCTGTGGTAGCCTCTTTTGTCAGCTTTTCTATATGACTGGAGTCATCGGAATTTTGCTGGATGCTCGAAGATATCTCATCTATCAGGGAGGCTATTTTCCCTGATGACGCCGCTTGGCCGGACGCTCCGGCAGCCAGTGTCCCTGCACCAGATTTCAACACCTTAGACACATCTGATATGGAAAACGCAACAGTCTTTACAGATTCCACAAAGCCGCATAATTTATCAGCCAATATGTTTATCACGGTCTTCATCTGCCCTATTTCGTCATTCACACTGACGGGAAGTCGTCTTTTCAAATCCCCCTCCGTCATCAGATTCGTTACCTCTATTGCCTCTTTTAACGGTCTCCTTATCGCTACAGACGTTAAATATCCCATAATTACCGACAAAATAACTGACGTCAGGGCCACCACCAGAGTCACTTCCACAGCCTTCTGTACCATGTTAAATATCTCATCCGAAGAATTCTTACTAAGAATATCTGTCTCCCCAACCAGTATCTCAACACTTTTTATTAGCTCATCGCAGACCTTATCATAGTCATCCATAATAACATTGCCCTTGTCCCAATCTTCGGCATAGGCTTCAAACATCCTGTTCCCGACCGTCCACATACTTTTTATATTCTCATCTATACCGTCCAACAGCTTTAGTGTCTCTGGTTTTTCTTTGTTCAACTCCCTTAGTTTTGTAATCGAATGCATTGCATCTTCAAAATTCGGTTTTGCCTCATCCATTATTGGCTTCTTGTCCTTCGTCAGCGATGCGTCAGTAAAAAACTGCCACACATTTGCTACTTTAAGTTGAAGAGTCTTTGCTACATTCACGTTTTCCTGCAGTTTAATGTGATATTTTAAATCATCCCTGAATTCAAACATTATCGATACCACGTAGTAGGAAAACCCCAGGAGCAGCGCTACAATCAATCCATATGAACCAAATAGTTTTTTACCAAGTGTCAGCTTCATATAGCAGACCTCCAAATAATATCATTATACACACTTATATGCTAACAAAAAATCGTACCTCACTGTCAATCGCTAACAGAATTAAAAAAAACCCCGAGGGCTGGCGTATAGCCTTACTTTAAATGAAATCAGGCAACTGCAAACAGCGCACTTGTTACCTGCTTTTAGGCGAGTGATTGTTAAAGCATGATTTTACCTAAATTTGATAAATCGCTGCTTTATCAGGTAATAACAAATACGACTTCCCCCATTTTTACCTAATACATGGTCCACCACTTCCCGTTTCCTTTTTTCCACAAATAACATTACCGCTTAAGCAATCCCATTTCTTTGAAAATGTCTGGTTCTACATAATTTTCACTTTGGGGCAACGACCATAATGATGCTTTTTCCATCCAGTTTAGGCTTCAACTCGAAATTACAGGTACCATCAAGCTGTTCCATCATCTTATCAAATACCACCATCCCATGCTCCGGCCTGACGATTTCTCTCCCTCTGAAAAACATCGAGACCTTAGCCTTGTTACCATCAGCTACAAACGTCTTCACCTGACCTATCTTCCTCTCAAGGTCGTGTTCTGAGATGCGGGGTCTGATTTTTACTTCTTTTA
The DNA here is from genome assembly GCA_001541255.1 of Candidatus Magnetominusculus xianensis. Lineage (GTDB taxonomy): Bacteria > Nitrospirota > Thermodesulfovibrionia > Thermodesulfovibrionales > Magnetobacteriaceae > Magnetominusculus > Magnetominusculus xianensis. The sequence continues at coordinate 52,302 of LNQR01000057.1, read as the reverse complement.
CGTCTATTGTCTTTTTGTGCGTGTGCTTTTTACTTATCTGGTACTTGTACTTGCCGAAATCCATTATTCTGCATACGGGGGGATTCGCCCCTGGCGCTACCTCTACCAAATCAAGCCCTTTCTCTTTGGCTGATTTTATAGCGTCTCTGACTGCTACGATACCCAGTTGTGCGCCTTCTACGTCTATCAACCTGATCTGGTTGACCTTGATTTGTTCGTTTATCCTGATTTTTTTATTTATGGCCATACCTCCTGCTTTCGATTTCTTCCCTTAAAAAGTCGAGAAGACTATTTATATCTGCGAAACTAATGTTTTCGCCATTTCTCTTTCTTACTGTTAGCGACTGTGACTCCATCTCCTTATCTCCTATCAGTATGGCATAGGGGATTTTCTTTATCGATGACTGCCTGATTTTATAGCCTATCTTCTCATCTCCGAGGTCAGTTTCAACCCTGAGCCCGGCCTTCATGAGTACTCCGGCGGTCTCCTTTGCAAACTCCGCCTGCCTTTCTGATATTGTCAGCACAGAGACCTGCACCGGTGACAGCCAAAGCGGAAATGCCCCTGCGTAATGCTCAATAAGTATACCAAAAAACCTCTCCAGTGAACCCATCAATGCCCTGTGAATCATTATAGGCAGATGGTCCTTGTCATCAGAGGCGCGGTAGGCGACATCGAAACGCTCAGGAAGGTTGAAGTCCACCTGGATTGTGCTGCACTGCCACTGTCTGTTCAGGGAATCCTTCACCTTTATATCGATTTTCGGGCCGTAGAAGACACCCTCGCCCGGGTCAGTCTCATATTTAAGCCCCTTCTTCTCAAGCGCCTTTCTAAGAGCCTCTGTAGCAATCTCCCAGTTATCCAGTGTCCCCACATACTTTTCAGGCCTTGTGGACAGATATACATCATATTTTTCAAACCCAAATGTCCTCAGCACATAAAGCGTAAAATCAAGGACATCCAGTATTTCACTCTCTATCTGGTCAATGCGGCAAAATATATGCGCATCGTCCTGCGTAAATCCCCTTACACGCAATAGCCCATGCAGTACCCCCGAACGCTCATACCTGTACACCGTGCCAAGCTCAGCATACTTAATGGGCAGCTCCCTGTAACTTCTCAGGGCACTCTTATAAACCGCAATATGAAACGGGCAGTTCATCGGCTTAATCTCATAGTCCGCCCCGTCGATGTCCATCGGCGTATACATGTTATCCTTATAAAAATCAACGTGCCCGCTCTTTTTCCAGAGGTCAATTCTTGCTATGTGAGGGGTGTAGAGCAGCTTATAGCCTGCCTTAATGTGTTCTTCGCGCCAGAAGTCCTCAATAGTCTTTCTTATCATCGCCCCGTTGGGGTGCCATAGGATAAGGCCAGCGCCTATGTCGTCACTCATACTAAAGAGATCAAGTTCCCTGCCAAGCCTCCTGTGGTCGCGTCGTTTGATCTCCTCAAGGAGCTCAATGTGGCGCTTCAGGTCTTCTGAAGTGGCAAAGGCTGTTCCATATATGCGCTGAAGCATCTTGTTTTTTTCGTCGCCGCGCCAGTATGCCCCGGCTGTTTTAAGCAGCTTGAAGGCACGTACAGAGGCAGTGCTGGGCACATGCGGCCCGCGACAGAGATCAACAAAGCCGCCCTCTTCGTAGAGGCTGACCTCATCGGCCTCAATCGCCTCGATTATTTCTACTTTATAGTCCTCGTCCATTGCCTTAAACAATTCAATGGCGTCTGCCTTTGACATGGTTTTTCTAACAAACGGGTTATTGCGTTTTATTATCTTCTGCATAGCCTTTTCTATTGCAGAAAGGTCATCAGGGGTAAATGGCGTGTCTATGTCGAAATCATAGTAAAAACCATCCTCAGTAGAAGGACCGATTGTCACCTTTGCGCTGGGGTAGAGGTCTTTCACGGCATGGGCCATAATGTGGGAAGTGCTGTGACGGCATATCGCAAGCCCCTCAGGGGAGTCTATAGTGACTGCTGTTAACTCTCCGGTGCCACCAACATCACCTGAGATATCGAATATATGCCCCTCTGCACTTTTCAGCGCTAATGCATTTACCTTCTTGAGTCTTTTAAGTACATCATCCTTATCGGCATCGACTACTTCACCTTCAATGTTAATTACGATACTTTCCACCTCTCTTGTACTGTATACAAGATAATAACCTATATGGAGAAAAGATTTCAATACCACTGCACTAAAAATATTCAGACCATGACGAATTTTGACAACATAATGCGGCTTATAGTAGCATAAAAGGCATATGTCTGGAGATACTGTTATCCTATGAAGCGGTTACACAAGAGGTCAGTAGGTCTGCCCCCTGAAACACCTGTTCACATAGGTGAGATAAAAACAGATAAGGTCAAAATCACCTCCGTACGCTATGACGACCACGATATAGTTATCAGTGAACAGGCTGCCATCTCAGAGTGTTTTCCTCTTAAGGATAAACCCGCCATAACATGGATTAATATTGACGGCCTGCACGAGGTGCATATAATTGAAGAACTGGGGAAACTCGCCGGTATTCATCCACTGACTGTAGAGGACATTCTTAACACAGAACAGCAGCCCAAAATAGATTTCTTTGACGATTATGTATTCGTAGAGATGCCCGTAATAACGCTTACAGAGGCAGATGAACCGGTTTGCATAGAGCAATTAAGCATAGTCATGGGAAAAACCTATGTCTTTTCATTCAGAGAAAAAGAATCCGACGTCTTCAAGCCGCTTATGCACCACCTTGAGTACAATAAGACACTTATCAGAAAGATGGGGGCAGACTACCTGGCCTATGCGTTGATTGACATAGTGGTTGACAACTACTTTGCTGTCATAGAGAAATTAGGCGACGACGTAGACTCTGTCGAAGAAAATGTCTTACGCACGGCAGCACCAGAGATTTTGACCAATATACATAAACTTCGGCGCGGATTTATCCGGCTTCGCAAGGCAGTCTGGCCTATGAGGGAAATCGTCAGCACACTTGTCAGAGAACAAAGCGGGCTAATCGGGGAACCAAGCAAGGTGTACCTGAAAGACCTCTATGACCATGTGATTCAGGTCAACTACACGCTGGAGACATACAGAGATGTAATATACGGCCTTCACGATATATATCTGACAAACCTTAATACAAAGATGAATGAAATCATGAAGTTCCTGACGATGATAGGGACGATTTTCATTCCACTGACGTTTATTACAAGCATCTATGGGATGAACTTTGAATATATGCCTGAACTGAAGTGGCACTGGGGGTATTTTACTGTATTAGGGTGTATGTTTGCAGCGGCTGTTTCCTTTATAGTATTGTTTAAGCGAAAGAAGTGGATATGACCGACCAGAGCATCCACCACATAACCTAAATATACCTGATAACAGCCTGCAGAATCCAGTGAGCAATCGACAGAATAACACTAAACAAGACGGCCGTAATAAAACCTTTTACTTCAAAGCCCTTGACTATACTCCCCACGATTAAGACAATTATCGCGTTAATGACCAATATAAAAAGCCCAAACGTCAAGATCGTCAGCGGCAAGGTAAAAAAAATCAGAACCGGCCTGAGAATCGCGTTTAAAACCCCAAGTAAAACGGCAACTACCAGTGCGCTCCCAAAGCTTGCCACCCTCACGCCCGGCAGCAAATATGCCGCCACCAGCACCGAAACTGTCATAATTAACCATGTTACTAGCAGATCAGTCATCACATACAGCGTAACATTACACATGGATATAATGCAACTATGATACTCCATGGCAAACGCATTAGAAAAAATAAGCTGAGATTGCCTATACTTTTAGCTCTGATCGATGGTTTCCTGGATTCCTGCTTTCGCGGGAATCCAGGAGAGGGATTAGCGGGTGTAAGTTTCTAATGCGATTGCCCTGTATGATACTCCCCAAAAACTGGACAAAGAAATAAGAAGGATGGCAGTGGGCGTTTTGCCGGTGGCGCTTTTGTTTTTGCTGGAAGCGTAAGGTTGAACTTTTTCTATGATGATTTCGTTGTAATAAAGAAGAAATCAGGGGTTAAATTAAACGATGTGAAATTAACGTTATAATTAGAGACTGATGAGGGCCTTAAAGATGGAACTGATGATAAAAACTATAATAGCGATAAAACATATGATTTTACAAATAAAGATTTTAACATTCGCGGATGCAAAGGCAGGCCGTACTAAGGCAGAGGCTGTTCAACAAACTGAAATGAAAAGTTTCACTCTTCTCTATGTTAATGTGATATTATAAGACATGCGAAAGCTATTATTTCTCATTCTCTTTCTTACGGCATCGGCTAATGCCATTACCACAGCTCAGGATATGTCGCAGGACAACATATCAAAGACACAGGAAGCTGTTGCAGCACTACCCTTAGGGCAGAGAATAGCCTTTTGGGCAGAGCAGTTCGTCGGCACTCCATATGACACTGACCCGCTTGGCGCATATGTGCGTAACAATGTAATCGTATATGACAGCGCTGTGGACTGTATGTATCACACATTCAGAGCCGTTGAGCTGTCCATCGGTCAGACCCCGGAGGAGGCGGTATCTGCTGCCCTGAATCTGCGATTCAAGGACCGCGGTGTGCTTGGTGACTCTGGCAAGGTACAAAACTACGACAACAGGTTTGAATACGCCGAGGACATGATTTTAAGCGGCAAATGGGGCAGAGATATTACCGCTGAAATTGGCACGACGCTTAAGATAAAGGGCGCCAGAGGGATTGAATCCACAGAGATTATCCCCAAAGACGCCGTTGTAAGCGCTAAACTCAACAGCGGCGACATCATCTATTTCATCAAGGCCGTTGAGAAACGTGTTGTTGGTGAAATAGTTGCCCACCTGGGGATTATCAAAAGAGAGGGTGGCAAGGTCTATCTCATTCACGCTAGCGGCAAAAAAAATGCTCAAAATCCCGGTCATGTTAAAAAACTTCTATTCGAGGACTATATTGCTCAGATGTCCTTTATCGGTATCAAAGTTACTAGGTTCTAAGAGACAGCATGAGACTCTCAGGGCAGCACAAGCGCAATAAGCTGATATCTGTTCGCGTCAACACAGAAGAGTATGACTTGATCAGGCAAAATGCCGACGAACTGGACATCGCGTCTTATATAAGGGCGGCAGCCCTCGAAAAACCAGCCCCGGCGGTAGTCCCGTGGGAAATTGATATACATGTTGAATCCACGCATGAGATTAAATCACTGCGTAGTGTGGAGTTGTTAGCCGGGCTTTCAGATTATACCCTTGCTACAGTTTACAATAAGTTAAAGATTAAGAGGTATAATAAAAACGACCTCGTTTTTTTGCTGGAAGACCCAAACAGTTACGTTTACTTCATACTAAGCGGCAGTGTTAAGGTCACGCAATTGTCTGAAGAAGGTAAGGAAATCATCATCGCGATACATAGGGCTGGCAGCTTTTTTGGCGAGATGTCACTTATTGACGGCAAGCCGGTATCAGCTAATGTGTATTGCGCTGAGAGGTCGGTAGTTGGTCTCATGTCAGGGCAGGATTTCTTTTCGCTGCTCTATGATAACAGGGAGGTACTGCAAAATTTATTGAAAATATTTTGCCAGAGGGTGCGTTCATCCAACGATAAAATAGAGATTCTGAATTCCAATAATGCCGCTCAGAGGATAAAAATACTGTTTATCCTGTTGTCAAAAAAATACGGCACAGAAACAACAAACGGCATAGTCTTAAACACCAGATTAACCCATCAAGACATTGCAAACATGACAGGAATGGTGCGTGAGACAGTAACCCGGACAATTAACAAATGGATTAAAAACGGCGATATATCTCTGTCCGGTGGTAAGTTCATACAGTTAAACAATAGTTTTTTCGAAGACTATCCCAACATGTGATTCAAACCACATGTACAGGCCTATAGTTATTGTCCTGGTTCACTTCGTCAAAAATACTTACTTACCAGCCCGGTCATGGTTTTCTCAAGGATGGTGTCTTCAGTTCTGCTTATTTGGTCATATAATGCGGCTGATATGCCTATGAAGACCTCTAATAGCGCTGGGTCGAAGTGTTTCCCTGAGTTTTCTTTCATTATCTCTATGGTTTTTTCATAAGAGAAGGGTTCTTTATATGGGCGCTTTGACGTGAGGGCATCAAATACGTCGGCTATCGCAAATATCCTTGCGTTATATGGAATGTCTTCCCCTTTAAGCTGCCTTAAATAGCCTTTCCCGTCATATCTCTCGTGATGATTTGCCACCACATCCAGCGCAGTTCTAAGCCACTCATATTGCCCTACTATATCCACACCGTGGCTGACGTGAGTTTTCATCATATCAAACTCCTCTTCGGTGAGCTTGCCTTGTTTTAGTAAGATATTGTCCGATATTGCAATTTTCCCTATGTCGTGGAGAAACGAGCCCTTTATCAGGCTTTGTATCTCAATATCCTGTAATTTCAGTGTCTCGCCAAGTGTTACGGCATATATTGTAACCCTGTAGTTGTGGCTGTTTGTATCGCTGTCCCTCTTGGCTATGGCGCTGCCCAACGATTTTAGTATACCAATGTTGGCGTCTGACAGGTTATAAGTGAGTGTTGTTAAATCTTTGTTCAGTGTTATCAAGTCCTTGTTCATTCCCATGACAATTGGATAAAATATGATAACTGTTACAAACACCGTTACAACCACTATGAGCAGAGAGCCGAATGTCAGGTTTCTGATAGCCGCCATTGTACGGTCATCCGCGCGATACACAGCCTCGAAATAACCGTATTTCTTGTTATTGTCGTCAAAAAGAGGCACAACAAAATTTAAGTATACCCGTCTGTCTATGAAATACTTGGTATATTTCGCAGTGTCACCAAACAAATATGAGTGATTATCTGATTCAATGTATTTCTCGCATTTTTCTGTAATATCAGTGTCTTTAGAAGTGACTTTGTAGAGTTCTTTACGGTCTGCACTGTAGAGTTCGACGACAACAAAATGGGCCATTTCTATGTGGTGGTTAAGTTTACTGAGAATTTCTTCACGCTCTTGTTCGGTTATATCTTGCGAAAAATACTGTCTATCATGTATAAGTGGTTTAGACTCATTTATGGCAAGTGTTTCAACGAAATCGTCAATGTCCTCGAGCTTGACTAAAAATACTACGCCCCCTAATACAACAGACAACACTACCCAGCCCAAAATCAGCCGCTTTATCAGCTTTCTGTGTATGTTTGTCGATGCTGTTGTCATCACATGTATGTCCTGGTACTGAGTGACCTCGGCAAATTCACGTCTACGATCTTCTGTACCCATGGTAACTGTCAGTATCTACCACTGGATGGGGTATCTTTACCGCGAACACAATAGAGGGCATCCTCGTTCTGGGCTTTTTGAAGGATGCCTCCTATTAATTAAATCACGCGGCTATTTTCTCCTGCGTTGAAACTTCATCTTCCTGCGCAGCTTCTTGTGCTTGTGCTTGGACATCTTCTTCTTTCTCCATTTTTTTACATTACCCACTATGCTGCCTCCCAGTATGATTATTTTTGATTTGTTCCATAAAAGTCTCAAGCTGCATCACTGTCGTGTTTGACTCTGTGCCGTCATAAGGGATACTGATAGCGGGTATGTTGTGGTCTCTGCTTAATGCCCTCATCAGCGCAGATACAATTGTGCCCGGCATACACCCAAAGGGCATCGTGTTTATAATGCCGCTTACGCCGCGCTCTGCCAAATCTACCGACTTTCCTATGCTTAGTATCGTCTCACCCTCGAATGACTCATCCACATACGGTCGCGCCTTTTTTATCAGCGTGCGCGTGTCCGGTTCGTGCAGCGTCTTTAAAAATCCCTTAAAATGCTTGTGATACTGTCTCTCTACGTTCTTCTTATACAGCCTCTTTATGAGAATGTCTATAGTAGCAGAATAATCCTTTTTTATCAAGGCATGTTTAAGCCCAAAATAATTCACATAGTATATCCACTCCTCAACCGGCGCAAGCCAGACCTCACCGCCCAATGCCTCTATCTTTTCAACAAGATTTTCATTGGAAAACCTGTTCGACCTGACAAATATCTCACCCACCACGCCTACAACTGGTCTCCTCAGTGTGCGGTCAACCGCTGCAGCCCCAAAGTCTGTGCGTACATCTCTCAGAATATCTGTCATCTTACGCTTGTCGCACCTTATGGAATCATAGACCTCCATTAGGTACTTGTCATAGACTGCCTGTGCGCGGCCTTTTTCTGTTTCATATGGACGTATTTCGTGCAGGCACTTCGTAAGCAGCTCGATAGCGACAATTCCCTTCCATGTGCGGGTTATAAAGTCCCTGCCTGCTATCCCCAAGTCCTCGTAAAAAGTTGAATCCTGCACGGGTGAAAACAACTGAACGTCTTTGCGGCCAATGTTATCGAGGAGCAGCCGTTGGAATACGTTATACTGCCCGAACCTGCATGGCCCGGTTCCAGATGGCATGAAAAACGCCGAGTGTTCAGTGTCAAATCCCTCAGAGAACACCTTTCTGAGCATATCGCCGGTTGTGACCGCGCAGGGGTAGCACTCCTTGCCGGAGACATGTTTCCTTCCAAGTGCGATGGACTCGGCATCGCTTGGCGGCAGCACCTCTGAGGCAATCCCCGAATACTCAAACGCCCCGGCAATTGCATAGGCATGGTCGGACATGCGCGGTATATATATCACATTGTCCTTCGATGGCCGCATTATCGGCCTTACAAGCGTCTCCACTGGTTTTGACGGGCGGGTCTTTCTGTTTTCTATGCTGTCTAAGAATGCCTCACAGCGCGTTACAGCACCGGCATCGGCGCTGTGTTCATCTATTTCAAGGTGTAAAAATGGCTTATCACCAAGTTCATCCTTAAAATACTTCAGGATAAAGGAGTCCGGCCCGCAGTTAAAATTCCCTATGTATATGGGATACAGGTACGGGTTGTCCTTGATAAACCTGGCCGCCTTGATGATTCTCTGCCCGCTCCTCCAGTACATCTCCTGCCAGCGGTCTGTTATGTCAACCCTTGACAGCGGCAGCATGTCCATTGGAATAGAAAGGACGTTTAATGAGGCCAGTTTTTTTGGTATCTGGAGGTTTACGCCGCCGTCGAAAGAGTTATACGCCCTGCCTACTATAACGATTGTCTTTTCGGCAAGCCCCTGAAGTATCTGGCTGCCGCGTTCCTGCATCTCTATGTAGAACTCCTCTTGGGCATTTTTCGCGTCTTTTATCGCATGAGCTATCGCCTTTGCAGATATGGAAAAACCCCTGAAGGCCTTTGAAAGCTGATTTGTCAGGAATTTATCGCCGCGTGTGAAATCTATAATAGGTTTATACAGGCGCATGTGCTTAAAGGCCGCCTTTGACAGATATGGTATGGTCTGGGTATATGGACACGGTGAGCCTTTTGAGAAATCCTCACCCGGGGCGCTTATGTTGACAAAAGACGGCAGGAACACATGATTGATACCCTGCTCAAGCAGCCATTTGACATGCCCATGGGCAACCTTCACAGGGAAACACGACTCAGACAGCACTGTCTCAACCCCGAGATTTACCACCTGCCTGTTCGTCTTAGGTGATACCACTACTCCAAAGCCAAGTCTGCCAAGCAGCGTAGTCCAAAATGGCAGATATTCGTGAAACAGGAATATATACGGAATCCCAAGCACTGGCTTTCCCTTGCCGTTTGAGGATGTGTGCGCCACCGCTTCATAGCCCTTCCAGAGGAGTTCTTCTCTGAAGGCAAATAAGTCCTCCATGTCGGACTTCTCTTTTATATCGTACTTTTCACACCTGCCGCCGTAGAAGAGTTTTCTTTTTTCACCCTCGATAGAGACACGGTTTATCTCACACACGTTGGAGCAGCTCTTACACTCAAATGATGAGACCGAATATGGGCGCTGCGTTATCGAAAATCCCTTAAAGGCCGAAGGCGTACCGTTTAATTTAGCATCTCTGGCAATTAATGCCATTCCTATTGCCCCCGTAACGTCATGATTTGGGGGAACGGTTACTGTCTGACCGGTGAACTTCTCAAATGCCGCCACGACTGCCTTGTTATATGCCGTGCCGCCCTGGAAAAAAATCTTTCTGCCGATTCTCTTCCCAGCAACAACCCTGTTTATATAATTTTCGACAATCGAGTATGACAACCCTGCAAGCAGGTCGTTTTTCTCTGCACCGCGCTGTATGTTGGCCATCAGTGAGTTTTCCATAAACACCGTACAGCGTTCGCCCAGATTGCATGGCTGGCATGAGGAGAATGACTCGCTGGCAAACTCCTCTTTTATGGAGATATTGAGTTTCTCTGCCTGTTCTTCTAAAAATGAACCCGTACCTGCTGCACAGGCCTTGTTCATCTCAAAGTCAGTGATGACGCCGTCTTCGATTGATATATATTTGGAGTCCTGTCCGCCTATCTCAAAAATTGTATCGACTGTGTTGTCAATGGAAATCGCGGCAGTGGCCTGGGCTGTGATTTCGTTTTTCACTATGTCAGCGCCTATGAAGTCAGCTATCATATATCTGCCCGACCCAGTAGTGCCTATGCCTGCGATTTCAACATCTCTGGCAATCTCCTTTTCTATCTCTACCAGCCCCTGCATTACGGCCTCAATCGGCCTTCCGGCGGTCATTAAATACCGCCTTGCCAGCAGATTACCTTCTTTGTCAATGACGGCGAGGTTTGTGCTTATCGAGCCTATATCTACGCCCATGTATGCCATAATCTTCATATTTTCTTCTGAAAAGCACGAGACGCCCTCTGCCGGTGCTGCCAGTAATGCCGGTACTGCTGGCCGCTGTGCCTTAGGCTGATGAGACGCCTTTACATGTCTTTCCATAAAGCCATCGCCCGCTGTTATCAAGGGTGGGCGCCCTGCCTCGGCATATTTAACAGATTTCAGATATTTATCTATAAGAGACAGCTCAAGTCTTTGAGGCTCGCCCCCCTCCATGTCTTTTAAAACAGCCCCAATTGCAACCATAAATTCACATTTCTCTGGGACTATCAGATTAGACAGTTGGAATACCTCTTTAAATGCCCTTACCATGCCCTTGTTGAGGGCCACACCGCCCTGAAACAAGACATCAGGGATAACGGCCCTGCCCTTGATAATAGTACCCTTAAAATTCCTCGCAACGGCAAAACACAGCCCCGCAACGATGTCCTCTACCGGTGTGGCTATCTGCTGCAAGTGTATCATGTCGCTCTTTGCAAACACGCTGCATCTACCGGCAATGCGCGGCGGGTTCTTAGTCTTCACGGCCATCTCTCCAAATTCCTCTATCGAGAGCCTGAGCCTTTCGGCCTGCTGGTCTAAAAACGAACCCGTACCGGCGGCACAGACCGAGTTCATTGAAAAATCCCGTATGCCGCTGCTGTCAAGGATGATAAACTTTGAGTCCTCACCGCCCATTTCAATTATGGTGCTGACAGATGGGAAGAGTTTTTTTGCAGCATATGACTGGGCAGCAAGTTCATTTACATGTTTTATGCCCAATACTGCGGCAAGCGTCTTTCCTGCCGTACCGGTGACAGAAACTGACGCTGCGTCCAGGTTCATAGACGTGAGGTTTTTATATGCTACAGTTATGGAATGGCCCTTGTGCCTTTCATATACGCTGTCAACGACCCTGCCGTCACCGTCCATAACGACAATCTTAACACTGACAGAGCCAGCGTCAATTCCGATATATCTCATCAACTGCCTCCTTCTTCACTGCCTCCAACTATTTGCTCATGTGCTGCAACAAACATGGGTTTTGGAAGCCGATGCGCTTTTTATGTGCTTGAGAAGAGTTTTCTTGTTTATCTTGAAATTCTTAGTGCGGCTGTCCGATATGATTTTCTTTTCCTTTAGAGTGCTGACAATCCTTGATACTACCTCACGTGCAGTTCCGACAAGCGCGGCAAGTTCCTGATGGTTAATAGCCACTGTAACTAAACCGTCTTCGACTGGCAGGCCGTCTGTCATCGCATAAAGGGTCTTTAAAATCCTCTGCTGAACATTTCTGAAGGCAAGGTCATCGAGTTTCTCTGACAGAACTGATATTTTTTCACAAAGTCCGGAAACGATATTAATTCCCACGTCGCCAATTTTCCTGCTAAGCAGCTCCTTGAATTTATCAGAAGGTATAAGCAGCACAGTAGAATCTGTAAAGGCCATAGCATTGATAATATTGGCAGTGTCATCTTTGAGCGGTGGATAGCAAAAATATTCACCCGGCCATAAGATGTTGATAATCAACTCCCTGCCGTTAGATGCGGTCTTATATATCTTCACTGAACCTGCCTTAACGATGATAGTGGATTTCAACGGTTCTGATTCAAGAAAAATTATCTCGTGCTTGCATAACCTTCTGACCTCGACAGACGCTGAGATGTCTGAGAATTCCTCGTCCTTTAAAAGCGAAAGGCACGGCAGACACCTCAGGTCTTTTGGTATATCAGCTTTTGTTTGGTCCTTTGCCAGCGTTCTCATCTCCCCTCCTTAATCATAAGCGAATCATAAGCGATAATCTTAGGAGTTACTCGCATAGGCATATTATATTATATCAGGGCTATAAATTAATACTGGCATTGTTATAATATAGTATATTCTGCTGTCAGGAGGTTGACTATGGGAGATATTATCAGATTAGACGGTAACAGGATTGAAGTGTCGGCAGACTCAAAAGAGGGCATGTTAGTGCCGGGCATTATATATGTTGACCCCGAACTTGAGCGGCATCTCGAGGCTCAGGCAATTGACCAGGTAGCAAATGTTGCCACGCTGCCGGGCATTGTTGGCGTATCTATGGCAATGCCTGACATTCATACGGGCTATGGGTTTCCAATTGGCGGTGTTGCGGCGTTTGACATAAACGACGGTGTGATTTCACCGGGCGGTGTGGGCTATGACATTAATTGAGGCGTGAGGCTTCTCAGGAGCAACCTCACCAGGGGTGAGGTACTCAGGAGGATGAAGGACCTCGTCGGGGTTCTTTACAATAGCGTACCGTCGGGAGTTGGCACAAAGGGGGCACTTGCGCTGTCCTTAGATGATGAGCGTGAGCTGTTAAAAAAAGGGGCACGCTGGGCAGTTGAACGCGGCTTTGGAACGGCAGACGACCTGGATAAGACCGAATCGGGCGGCTGTATCGAAGGGGCCGACCCTGCGGCAGTAAGCGGCAAGGCTCTGGAGCGAGGTAAAAACCAGCAGGGCACGCTTGGCTCAGGCAACCACTTTCTCGAGATACAGTATGTCAGTGAGATATTTGACGAAGCTGCCGCTAACGCCTTTGGCCTGTTCAAAGGACAAATAACCGTAATGATACACACCGGCTCCCGTGGGCTTGGACATCAGGTCTGTACTGATTACCTTTCCACTATGGAAAAGGCGGCAAAGAAATACGGCATAAAGCTCTATGACAAGGAATTAGCGGCAGCACCGTTTAACAGCCCTGAGGCGCAACAATACTTCTCGGCAATGAAGGGGGCGGCAAACTACGCATGGGCTAACAGGCAAGTCATAATGCACCAGACAATGGAGGCGTTTTCAAGGGCACTGGGTGCTTCCCCAAGGGAGCTTGGTCTGAGGCTCGTCTATGACGTAGCGCATAACATAGCAAAAGTAGAACATCACACCGTCGGCGGGACAAAGCGGGCACTGGTTGTACACAGAAAGGGCGCCACGCGCGCCTTTGCCAAGGGGCACGCAGAGCTTCCAGAGTCGTACAGGCACATTGGTCAGCCGGTACTTATCCCCGGCGACATGGGCAGGGCGTCATATGTCCTGACCGGGACGCAGAAGGCTATGGCTGAGACCTTTGGCTCAACCTGTCACGGGGCAGGGCGCCTGATGTCAAGACACAAGGCGATTAAGGCGGCAAAGGGCAGGGCGATTTGGCGCGAACTTGAGGACCAGGGGGTAACGGTAATGACAGCCGGCAGGACAACCCTGGCAGAGGAGATGCCAGAGGCATATAAAGATGTATCAAACGTTGTTGAAATCGTCCACAGTGCCGGTATCTCAAAAAAGGTGGCCATGCTCAAACCCCTTGGCGTGGTGAAGGGCTAGATTCGGCGTGGTGAAGGGCTATCTGTGGTGTTGAAAAAAATAGGCAGGATAAACTTCGCAAACCTCTATCCGATATTCTACTGCCTTGAAAACCCGCACAAGGCGGTCAATGAACACTACGAATTCACTGACGGCGTACCCTCAGAGATTAATGCCCTGCTGCGAAAGGGGCTTATTGATGCCGGGCCGTCGTCTTCAATCGAATACTTGAGAAATCCGCACTTATATAATCTTATAGACGGTCACTCTGTAAGCTCCTTTGGCCGTATTATGAGCATTATCCTGTTTAGCCGTGCTGAGATTGAGGCGCTTGATGGTAAGACTGTCCTGAGTTCATATCAGGCTGAGACATCAACCGGTCTCTTGCAGATAGTTCTGCGAAAATTTTATAACCTTAATGTTGAGATAAAGACCTCGCGTGCACCGCTTATGGAAGGCATTATGGAACACCCTGCGTATCTATTGATAGGAGACAATGCCCTCATCGAGGCTGCGTCACAGCAAAATAATGCGCTCCAGCGCTATGACCTCGGCACAATCTGGTATGAGCAGACGGGAGTACCGTTTGTCTTTGCCCTGTGGATAAGCAGGAAGCGCTGTGAAGGCAGTGAAGTGGCGGAGTTACAGACTAAACTCGACGCGGCAAAGGCGCAGGCCGTTGAATCGTTTGACAGTATTGCTGTAAAAAGTCCATATACGAGACAATTTTCCACTGAGACCTTAGTCTCGTATTGGCGCACTATCTCGTATGACCTTACGGGGAAGCACATGACCGGTCTTGAGTTGTTCGGGAAATATCTCAGGGAACTAGGGCTGCTTTGAGTTGTTAAGAGGTGATTGTCAGGAATTCCTTCAACTCATCTACCGAAGCGGCCTTCCTGATATGATTTTTGAAATCATCCAGTTTATCAATAGTATCAATGACCCTGACCATGCTCATCAGTGAGACTCCAGCAGAACCAAATTTGAGTTCAAGCCCTAACTCTATTCCCTCAAGCAGACCTTTTCTCTCTCCCTCAAGTAGGCCTTTTTTCTCCCCCTCAAGCATTCCACGTTGCCGCCCCTGTCTGAACCTTACGTCTCTTTCTAAATCATATACTAATGCCATTGCCTCTGCCTCCTCACATACTTTGCCCTGTAAATCCCTCAACTGTGACAGGACTTCTACCTGCCTTATGTACTTGCCACGGAGTGTTTCCTCCGGCACCAGTTCCCTTAATCTATCGAGTATCTCTCTTATAAATATTTTAACACCTTTCTTCTGATAATTGCACAAGATAGATAATATAACCTCTTCAGGTGTGTCAGAGTACAAAAACTTTTTGCAGTCTACGTCACGCATATCTATTAAGCTATATTTATGAGTTGTTGTCTTTGTTGAAAGGCTGTCTCTCATTGTAAGCGGGTCGTTACCAATGTAAAACACGTATTGCATAGGCTCAATTCCATGAGTTTCCATCAGATATAGCCAATAGCGCAGCTCTCTGAACACCATCTTCGAATAATTCGTGGATTGGAACTCAATGTGAAGCAGAGAGATGGTGCCATCTTCCAATTCAACAAGTAAAATATAATCTGCCTCGCGTTCGTTCGTTATCTGAAGCTTAGTCTCTATTGCAGTTGATTTAACAATTCGCAGGCCGATTACTTTTGCAACCAGGGTATCGACAACATCTTTCAGGATTTCCTTTATTATCTTATCGTAATGTTTAGACATTTAGCAGTAGTATAACATTTGAAGAGCAATAAAACGCCACCGCAGTGAGATTCAGAAAAAAGTGCAGGCGCGTATTGCAGCGGTCATATACGAAATGTTATCGTACCCAATGGTTAAGGCAGCGGCATTGTTCTCCGGCGGGCTTGACAGCACGCTGGCTATCATATCCATATTAAGACAAGGGGTAGAGGTAACGGCCATCTCCTTTCAGAACCACTTCGGCTGCGATATAACTGACAGGTCATCGTGCTCCAAAGACCCATATGCGGCGGCTGAAAAGTTTGGCTTTAATGTAAAACTCTGCCATCTTGCAGATAAGTTTATAGAGATAGTAAAACATCCGAAATTCGGTCATGGTAAAAACATGAACCCCTGCATTGACTGCCGTATTTTGATGCTCAAAGAGGCGAAGGTGTTTTTAGAGATGACCGGCGGGGATTTCATCATAACTGGTGAGGTGCTGGGGCAGCGTCCGATGAGCCAGCGGCGGGACTGTTTCCCGCTGATAGATAAAGAGGCCGGTGTTGTTGGCCGTGTTGTGCGCCCGCTCAGTGCAAAACACCTCCCACCCTCGCGCGCCGAACTTGACGGGCTGATAGACAGAGAAAAACTCCATGCCTTTAACGGTCGCACAAGAAGGCCGCAGATTGAACTGGCCCGGGAGTTTGGCCTCACTGAATTCCCCAATCCGGCAGGCGGGTGCCTCCTCACAGACCCAATATATTCATACAGGCTCAAAGAACTGCTCTCTCATATACCTGACCCGCCCGTAAGGGATATTAATCTACTGAAAACAGGGCGTCACTTCAGGCTGTCTGATACCTGTAAGGCAGTCGTAGGAAGAGATGAGCTGGAAAATAACACCATAGAATCCCATGCCGCAGCGGGGGATATTACTATGACAGTTGAGGGTATCGGCTCACCTACGACGATTGTTACCGGTGCCGCAGACGCTGAAGCTCTCAAAGCTGCCGCCTCGCTGACGGCAAGATATGCCGACTCCAAATATGAAAATGTTGTAACCGTCTCAGCATATAGAGTAACCTACGGGGTTACTGGCAGGGTTACTGGCGGTGGCGTGCGTGTGCCGCTTGAGCCGCTGAGTGTGCCTCCAGCAAACTGCGGGATGCTCAAGGCCTTAAGAATAGAGGAAAACAGACAACGTGCCAAAAACAAGCGACCTCCTAAGCCTCTACGAGTTTAACTTAATCGTCAAAGAGGCGCTTGCCATTACATTTCCTGCCCGATACCTGATAAAGGCCGAGACAGCCTCTCTGAACATCGACGCAAAGGGGCACTGCTACCTGGAGCTAATAGAAAAGGATGACACGGGGATAAAGGCGCAGATGGGTGCCCGCGTATGGGCATCAACCTGGAAGACCGTATCGAAGGAGTTTAAGTCTGCCACAGGGCAGTCCCTCACAAAGGGCATGAAAATCCTTGTTGAGGCCACACTGAATTTCCACGAGAGATTCGGTCTGAGCCTTATTGTTCAAAATATCGACCCGTCATATACGCTTGGTGAGATGGCCCTGGCAAAACGCCAGATTATTGAGAGGCTCACAAAAGAGGGATTAATCGATAAGAACAAGGCCGTCCCCTTCCCGATTGTACCGCTGCGAATAGCGGTTTTATCTTCAAAGACGGCGGCAGGGTATGAGGATTTTGTCAAGCACCTCAGGGGAAACCCCTATGGCTATGCCTTTAGCGTGACGCTGTTTGAGACGGCAGTCCAGGGAGACGCCGTTGAAGCGACGATGTTAAGGGCGCTTTCATTGTGCCGCGCAAGGGTAGAGGCATTTGATTGTGTGGTGATAACGCGCGGAGGCGGGGGGGCGTCTGACCTAGATTGTTTTAACAACTATGCCGTTGCCAGGGAAATAGCCCTGTTTCCTATTCCGGTAATCTCCGGCATTGGCCATGAAAGAGATAAGACAGTGATAGACGAAACCGCTCACGTGACAATAAAAACTCCGACAGCGGCGGCGGCTTTTATTATCGAGCGGGTAGGGCAGTTTGAAGGCATGATAGATGCTCAGGGACAAAGGCTGCTGAAATCGGTAGAGACACTGTGTCTTGACGCCTCTGGGAGGCTCTTTTTGTTGTCAAAGGCCGTCGGGACGGCAGTGGCTGCTGTGGTGATGAGGCACAGGTTTATGCTTGAGCAGTACGCTAAAGGAATATGCAGAGACGCACCGCGGCAACTGGAAAAACACGGGGAAAGGCTGAACCGTGCCCTGAGCGCGGCAGGACATCTGAATCCTGAGAACATATTAAAAAGGGGGTTCAGCATTACCAGCGTAAATGGCAAGGCGCTGAGGTCAGCAGCCGGGATTTCTGCCGGTGAGCGTTTGACAACATTATTATACGATGGCAGCATTGAAAGCGAGGCCGTCGAAATAACCCATGGGGTAAAGGATGAAACAGGGATTTAAATACTCTAAGGCGCTGAAGGAAATCGAGGAAATTATATCTGAGATAGAAAGTGAAACCATCGACGTTGATGTGCTGACAGAAAAGGTGAAGCGTGCGATAACGCTGATAAAGTCCTGTAAGGAAAGGCTTCGCGATACTGAGGAGGAACTAAAAGATGTCCTGAAGGACTTTGGCGAGGATAAACACGCTGTCCCGTCCACTACAGTCGGGGCTACAGGGGGTTCAGGCCTGTTCGACTAAAATTAAGATAACAAAAAATGGTACATATTTGTTATTATATAGAGTTCTGAAGAATTGCGTAAATAAAATATAAACAATGGAGAGATTGGGCAATGGAGAGATTAGGAATGAAAAAGCTACTGCTGATGATTTTAGCCTTAACGCTTCTCGTGTCTTGCGATGACAAGCAGGGGAAGTCCGGCGGTATGAAGACAGAGGGGGCAACTGTTGTTAAAATCAATGATGTCGCCGTAACAACCGGTCAGCTGCAAGATGATCTTTTAAAACTGCCAGCAAATTATAAATCGGCGTTTTCCGGCAAAGAAGGGCTTATGAACTTTGTCGATGAAATTAAAAGGAGAGAGGTCCTTTATCTTGAGGCGAAAAAGCAGGGGATGGACAAAGACCCCGCGTTTGTCAAAAAGCTGGACGAGTTTACGAGACTGAATCTTGTAAACGCACTGATTACAAAAAACATAAACATGGCGGATATAAAAGTAACCCCTGAGGAGGCGAAGGATTACTTTGATAAGAACCCAAAAGAGTTCATAATGCCTGATCAGATAAAGGCAAGCCACATACTGCTGAAGACTGAAGATGAGGCAAAAAAGGTATTGGAAAAGGTAAAAAAAGGCGGAGATTTTGCTGCAATCGCCAAAGAGTTCTCAGTGGATAAGGTATCTGGGGAAAAGGGTGGAGACCTGGGATTCTTCGCGAAAGGGCAGCTTGAGCCTACATTTGATGCGGCTGTCTTTAAATTGAAAAAAGGCGAGACAGGCCCTGTAGTCAAGACCCCGTTCGGCTATCATGTGATAAAGGTTATTGATATGAAACCTTCTGCAAAAATGGAATTCGAGCCGTCAAAGGGCATGATAATACAATATCTGACCTCTGAAAAGCAGAAAAAGGCGTTTGACGGTTATATAGCCCAGATAGAAAAGGGCTATAATGTACAAATTGACCAGAAGGCGTTGGAGAGTTTTATCTCGAAGCACGCAGAGGGCGATTCAAAAAAGGGGGGGCAGGCTCCTGCTGCTGCGGCTGATACGACCCCGATTGTTAAAATCGGTGATGTCTCAATAACAGCAGCCAGCATTGAAGCTGAGTTGTCAAAGCTCCCTGCTGAGGTAAAGCAGTATTTTAAGGGCAAGGAAGGTATGACAAAACTCATAGAAGAGATGAAGAAAACTGAATTGCTCAATCTTGAGGCAAAAAAGGCCGGTATAGATAAAACCCCTGAGTATGTTCAGAAAATTGAGGAGTTTAAGAAGGTAACCCTGATAAACGCCCTCGTACAGAAGGCCTTCAAACCCGAAATGGCACAAGTCTCCCCAGATGAGATAAAGGCGTATTTTGATAACAACTCGAAAGACTTCACAATGCCGGAACAGATAAAGGCAAGCCATCTCTTAGTGAAGACTGAGGAGGAGGCTAAGGATGCAGCCGCAAAAATCAAGGGCGGCACAGACTTTGCCACAGTTGCCAAGTCTGTCTCAATCGACAAGATGACAGCCGACAAGGGCGGTGACCTCGGATTTTTCTCGAAGGGACAGATGGAGCCTTCGTTTGACGCAGCGGTTTTTAAGTTGAAAAAGGGTGAGGTGAGTGCCCCTGTTAAGACTACCTTCGGCTATCACATTATAAAAGTGACCGACATAAAGCCAGCAAAGAAGGTAGACTTTGATTCTGCTAAGAGTGTTATATCTCAGCTGCTTTCAGAGCAAAAGAAAAACAAGGCATTCGACGACTTTTACATAGGCATAGAGAAGGGTTATAATGTAATGGTAGATAAGAAGGCCCTTGATGAGTTTATTATTAAAAACTCATCGGTAAAGCCTGAACAGGGCGCTCCGGGTGCGAATGTCCTGCAAGGCGGCGTGCCACAGGGACATCCACCGGTGGATAAACCCAAATAAGAATGACAGCGCTAAGGTTATAAATGCTAAAACTATTAGACGGGATCGTCGAGCTGTATAAGAAAGTGGCATCGTCGGTCCCGCCAGACGTTGAGAAAGCGGTTGTCAGGGCATGTGAGGCCGAGCCTCAGGACAGCGCTGGCAGAGGTACGCTGACCGCTTTAATTGACAATATAAGGACAGCGCGGGCGTCAAAAAAGCCAGTATGTCTTGATACCGGAATACCTGTGTTCTGGATAAAGATTCCCCGGGGCCTAAGCCAAAAAGAGATCGGTGATATTGTTATCGAAGGCACAGCCGCAGCCGATAAGAAAATAGGTTTTCACTCTACAGAAGTCAAGGAATCCCTTATGGGCAGCGCTGCTATCTCTTCTGAAGGCTATCCTATAGTTAATTTCGAGGAGTATGAAGGTGCCTCGCTGATAATAGATTTGCTGTTAAACGGGGCAGATTGTGAAAATGCCGGAAGACTCTTTACGCTTGCCGCAGACGGATTAACTGACCGGGGGGTGATTCAGCCGCGCGGTTACGATGCCATTGCCGGATGTATTGAAGAGGCAGTTGGGGCAGCAGCGGCAGAAGTCAAGGTCTGTTTCCCTTTAATTGCAGGCGTAGGTGTTGGTTCAGCAAGGGAGCAGGTCACAGCGCTCTCAAAAAGACAGTTGATGAGAAAGCTGAACGATGCCGGGCCTGAAGAAAAAAACGAAGAAAAAAACCGTGAGTTTGACCGTGAGTTTGAGAGTAAGGTTATGATGAAAATAAACGGCACTGCGAACAATCACGGCCTTAAAACAACCCTCTTTGGAGTAAAAATGGCGGCAGCCCCAATTCACCCGGCGTCATTCTTTGTTGATGTTACTATTTCATGCTGGGCATTACGCCGTGGAAGACTCATCTGGAGTTAAACTTATCTGCCTGTTTAGCCGATTATAAGCTTAAGACGCTGAATAATGACGCTGAATAATAAAGGGAGGTGCAGAGATATGGCAGATGAGTACACATGGATGCCGGTTGGGTACGCAGGCGCTGTAGTTGGAGATAAACCCAGAGGGACAAATTCAAAATGGGCGAAATGGGCTAAAAAAGAGGACAGCACAGATGAGCAGTCCAAAGAAGAGAAAAAGGATGGCTCAAGAAAAGGCCTCATAGACATAAGGGTGTGAACATGCCCCAAACATATACGTTCACCGCCATTGAGTTCACCACCATGGTGCGTATTATCAGGCAGCATTACGCCATGTGTTAGTAAGCTGTCTGTGAGAACCCTGCCTCGAATCTCTCGTTGAACGATTGTCTTGTGAATGTATAATTCTGGGTTCCGTGTACTTCCACGCAAAATGATGCGCAGACTGCCCCCATTTTTGCGGCGTGAACGATAGATGTCTCAGGCAGCAACAGCCCTTTTATGAGACCGGCCCTGTACGCATCTCCAGCGCCCGTCGGGTCGCTTACTTTGGATGGAGTTACGGCAGGGATGTTGACGGTCTGGAGGCTGCCCTCTCGTTTAAATGTCACGGTGGAGCCTTTTTCTGCCCTGGTGGTTATCAATGCCCCGGCCATTGAGGTGATATCGCCCTCAGTGATGCCGGTTTTTTCCATAGTAAGGACTAGTTCATAGTCGTTGCTAATGAAAATCTTTGCCCCTGTGATCATATCTATGAGTTGATGCCCGTCCCACGCAGGAAGCGACTGTCCCGGGTCGAATATGTAAGAAATCCCCCGCTGTTTATAAATCTTTATGAAATTAAACATATCGTCGAGATTTCCAGGCGCTACGATTGCGATTGTCTTTTGCGGGTCGAGTGAGTTGAAATCATATGATGAGCTGTGTTTCATTGCCCCCGGATTAAATGAGGTGATTTGATTGTCCGAGAGGTCTGTGGTGATATATGCCCCAGCGGTGAATTCGGCTGGTATTATTTTAATGAACTCCACAGAGATACCATGATTTCTGAGCCAGTTACCGTATGAGTTAAAATCATGCCCCGCTGCTGCGACAATCTCCGGGCTTTCACCAAGCAAAGACAAGGCGTAAGCGATGTTTCCTGCAGTGCCGCCAAAGTTCTCCTTAAGCTCGTTTATCATAAAGCAGACGTTTAGTATGTGCAGCTTGTCTGGAAGGATGTGGTCAGAGAACTTGCCCGGGAAATCCATAATTCTGTCATATGCGATAGAACCGGAAACTATTATATTCATTTTCACTGCCTCCAATTGTCTTGCCAAAAACCGACTGCGTGGCATTAACCACTATGCCAATGTATCACAGTGGTTAATAATCTGTCAATGATGTACGGCGCACAAGTTGACAGCCCCTTGTGCTAAAATACCCGCATGGAGACACAGGTATTAGACTTTGATTTAACAGAAATAATCGATGGAGTAGAGGTTATAGGGTATAGTCCGTTTGGCAGACATCAGGCAGTTTGTATGAGGATAGTTGATGTTATCCTGCATCATTTGAGGAAAAACAGGACGGGAAATCTATATTTTTCCCCGCTTGACGTTATACTTGAAGAAGGTGTGCAGAGGCTGCAACCTGATATAATATTCATCAGGAAAGAAAATATGGCTATCTTTCAGGATTATATAAGAGGCGTCCCTGACATGGTCTGTGAAGTAGTCTCTATGGGTTCTGTTACTAAGGATACTGTGACAAAGAAAAAGATATATGAAAAATTTAAGGTGACTGAGTATTGGATTGTCATACCGGAACTTGAAACCATAGAGATTTTTACCATCAAAGGAGACGCATATGGGGTGTTTTCCACAGCAGAGGGCGCCGTAGAAGGTAATGGTATGGTTAAGTCCAAAGTAATCGACGGTTTGGTTATAAATGTTGATGACATATTTGGTGACTTCCCGCAGTGATATATCACTGCCAACAGTTCTGCTGACGGCTTGCCTCGTTGAGACAAATGTGCGCCATAAATACCACGCTGGTAAATCACCAAGTATTACAGCCTGTCAACGGGGAACAGATTTTTTATAGTAATGAGAAAAATAATTTATAATGATTTAAATGATAGTGATATAAGTTACTGCGAATGACAGGTAAGAAATGTTTACATAATCGAAAACAGTGAGGTTGACCATGTCTGAGAAGCCATATAAGGTAGTAATTCCAGACTACAAGTACTGGAGACAGAACATTAAGTGCCAGACCGGTTGTCCTGTAAACACGGACTCAAGGGGGTATGTCAAGGCAATTGCCGAGGGCGACTATGAGCAGGCATACTGGATAGCAAGGATACCAAACCCATTGGCGTCTATCTGCGGCAGGGTATGCGCTGCCCCATGTGAACTTGCGTGCAGACGGGGAAGCATAGATGCGGCAGTTTCAATAAGGGCGCTAAAGAGGTTTGTCACCGAGAAATACGGCGTAGAGGCCGTAAAAAAGGATGCTCCCCAGTACAAGGGGGCGCTCCTTAACAAATTAAAAGATGAGGGATGCGGCATAATAGGGATAGCCGCAGAGACGGACAAGCCGGTGTCAATAATAGGGGGCGGGCCGGCAGGGCTTGCCTGCGCGCATGAGCTTGCCCTGATGGGCTACAAGCCGGTGATTTATGAGATGGAGAAGATTGCCGGAGGGATGTGTGCCGTTGGCGTACCGCCATACAGGCTGCCGCGGGAACTTTTGCAGGCAGAGATAGATGTAATAAAGTCGCTTGGGGCGGAGATTAAGTGCGGTGTGCAGGTAGGCAAGGATGTACAGTTGAAGACATTATATGATGAGTCTGCCGCAGTGCTTCTGGCTGTAGGGGCGAAGAAATCAAGGGTGCTGCCGCTTGAGCATTGTAATGCCGCTGGAGTAAGCGGGGGCGTGGACTTTCTGAGGGATGTATTTACGGGCAAGGCGGTGAAGATCGGCCCGAAGGTAGTTGTAATCGGAGGCGGCAACGTGGCGTATGACGTGGCAAGGACGGCAATCAGGCAAAAAGGCGTTGCTGCGGTAACGCTGGTCTGTATCGAGCCTGAAGGTAAGATGCTTGCCGACAGGGTAGAAGTAGAAGAGGGCGAAGAGGAAGGTGTTGAGAGGATAAACAGTTTTGGCCCTGATAAGATAAACATAGACGGAGCCGGGGTTGCAAGGTCAGTGACCTTTAAAAAGGTAATTTCTATATTCGACCCGGAAGGACGCTTTAGCCCCAGATACGACGAGGAGGACAAGATAACAATTGAGGCCGATACGATATTCTTTTCTGTTGGGCAGGCCTATGACCTTTCATTTTTGGACAACTGCGGCCTTGATGTGGCGATGACGCAGCGCGGGACTATCAGTGTAAAAGAAGACAAGGTATCAACGACGCTGCCCGGGCTTTTCATAGCGGGGGATTTGGCATACGGGCCTAAGCTGATAATTGACGCCGTGGCCTCTGGCAAGACGGCAGCGATGGCGATACACGAGTATATAAGTGCAGCCAAACCTGAACTTAAAGTCAGTGAAATGCACGCTATAGTCCCTGGGAATGTGGCAGCGCAGTCGTGGGATTATGAGAAGATTCAGCGGGCTGAGACAAGCGCCGTTGAGTCAAAATCAAGGCTTAACGATGTATTTACGCTGGTTGAGGTGGGCTACGCCAAAGACCAGGCAGAGGTTCAGGGTCAGAGGTGTTTAAACTGTGCAGTCAATACGATATTTGACGGCAACAAGTGCATACTTTGCGGCGGATGTGCCGACGTATGCCCGGAGTACTGTCTGAAGCTCATCTCTCTGGATAGAATCAGAGACAGCGAGACACTCTCAGCGCTATACAAGGCAAGGTATGGGAAGGAGCCGTTGGGGTTTGGCAGCGCAATAGTTAAAGACGAAGACAGGTGCATAAGGTGCAGCCTGTGTGCGAAACGTTGTCCTGTTGATGCGATAACGATGGAGCGATTTTCATTTAAGGAGGTTTTAGTCGATGAGTAGTGAGGCTCAGCATAAGGACACGGTTATAACAAGGCGGGAGTTTATAAACGTGGCGGCAATAGGGGCTGCATTTTTGTCTCTGGCTGCTGTGTTTGCGGGATTGTTCAGGTTTTTAAAGCCAAAGGTGGCGTATGAGGAGTCAACAAAGTTTAAAATTGGGGCAGCGGACAACTTCCCCGTGGGTGTAGTGACCAAGTTTGACGAAAAAGGCGTATTTGTATTTTCCAGTGAGGATGGGCTGTATGCCATATCCTGCGTATGTACCCATCTGGGATGTCTGGTGACGTTGACTGAGGCAGGTTTTGACTGCCCGTGCCACGGCTCGAAATTCAATAAAGATGGCAAGGTAGTCGGCGGACCGGCGCCAAGGGCTCTGCCGTGGCTTCAGATTAGCCGCAGTGTTGACGGAAGCCTCGAGGTTGACACGGCAAAAGAAGTTTCGGCTGGGACAATATTTAAAATCGCATGATTTTGGAGGGACAATGAGTGAATCAAGAAATTCAGGTATAGGCGTACTGGCAGATAACCTGAAATCTATTTGGTGTTCGTTTGCAGGGTCATTCTTCAGGGCCGGCAAGCCCACGTCCGATATGTCAAGGGCTGCTATAATGGTCAACAATTTTTTCCTGCATATCCACAGCGTAAAGACGCACATAAACTCATTGAGGCCTGGCTATACACTTGGTATGGGGCTTATATCAATGTTTTTGTGCCTGATAACGGTCGGCTCTGGCGTTGCCCTCATGGTTTATTACAATCCATCGCTTGAAAACGCATATAACAGCGTAAAGGATATAAATTTCGTCGTTTTCGCGGGCAGGCTCATAAGGAATGCGCATAAATGGGCCGGTGAGGGTATGATAGTGTTTGTGTTCTTACACATGGCGAGGGTGTTTTATACCAACTCGTATAAGAGCGGGCGTGAGTTTAACTGGCTTGTCGGCGTAGTGCTGCTTGGTTTGACATTCATGTTAAATCTCTCGGGATATTTGCTGCCGTGGGACCAGTTGTCGTACTGGGCGTTGGTGATTGTGTCAAACATCATGCAATCGCCCAAGGAGCTTACAGACTCTTTGGGCTTGACCAAGTATTTTGACGTAGGCAGCTTCTCAAAGGAACTCTTTCTGGCCGGTCTGAAGCCCGGTAAGGAGGCCCTGACCAGGGTCTATCTGCTGCATGTGGTGTTCCTGCCGGTTATTCTTCTGGTAATCATCGGCGTACACTTCTGGAGAATCAGAAAAGACGGCGGCTTGACGAAGCCGGTGAACTATGCACCGAAGTATGATGATATTCAATATGTGATAGCGCCAGATAAAAAGGGTGGAATCTTTACCCCTAACAAGACCTACGGGTTGATGGAACTGGCAAAGGGGAAGACCCCGGCAGTAAACATAGACGTAGAGCATTCTGTGTTAAGCTGGCCGAATCTGCTGATTGCGGAGGCGGCGGTGTTTATGCTCTGCATGGCCGGTGTAATTGCCTATTCGTACTATATTGACGCACCGTTAAAGGAGCTGGCCAATCCGATGATACCAGAAAACCCGGCAAAGGCGCCGTGGTATTTTCTGGGGCTGCAGGAGCTGCTCTCATACTCTGCCTTTATGGGTGGTGTGGGGCTTCCCACAATTGCGCTGTTAGGGTTAGCGCTGATACCGTTTTTGGATAGAGAGAAGGACAAGGTCGGCATATGGTTTTCGGGGAAGCAGGGAAAGGGTGTTGCTATTGAGGCCCTTATTGTAGGGACAATCGTACTGGTTGGTCTTATGGCAGCTGTTATAGCCTTTGGCTGGTTTAGGACATGGTGGCCGGACATACCGCAGATAGTGATAACCTTTATAAATCCAGGGGTGATTTGGGTAGGGTTCATGATTCTGTGGGCGTTATTTGTAACCGGCAGGACAGGCTCAACGAGAATGGGCGCTATAGCCCTGTTTACGATGTTTTTGCTTAGTTACCTGATACTGACCTATATAGGGACTGAACTCAGAGGGCCGAACTGGGCATTTTACTGGTCAAAGAGCCAGTGGCCAGCGCACTAAAAAATTAACAGGAGAGTGTAATATATGAGTGACAACGAGAAAAAAGGACAGATAACACGTCGGCAGTTTCTGACGTTTGCCGGTGGCGGGTTGATGCTGGCAGGTGTGAATGTTAACGTGCTTGGGCTTTTAGATCAGACCGCGCAAAACCCGCTTGAGAGTTACCCCAACAGGGATTGGGAGAAGATTTTCAGAAACATATACCAAGAGGACAGCAACTTCCACTTCCTCTGTGCCCCCAATGATACACACAACTGCCTGCTGAAGGCACACGTGAAAAATGGTGTTGTAACAAGGATAGGCCCGTCTTATAAGTATGGTGAAGCGACTGACTTATATGGCAATAAGGCCTCGCACCGCTGGGACCCGCGCATATGCCAAAAGGGCGTCGGTCTGGTAAGGAGGCTCTACGGCGACAGGCGCGTCAAGAGCGCTATGATAAGAAAGGGCTTTAAGGACTGGGTTGACAAGGGCTTCCCGCGTGACAAGGAAACGGGGAAACCGCCGGTTGAATATATGAAGCGCGGCGATGACAAGTGGCTGAAGATTGGATGGGACGAGGTCTATGACATAACGGCTAAGGCCCTGCGCAACATCGCTGAGGCATATTCGGGTGAGCAGGGGACGAAGTATCTGACAAAACAGGGTTATGACCCCGCCGTTGTGGACGCGACACACGGGGCAGGGGTGCAGACCATGAAGCTGAGAGGGGGCATGGCGCTGCTTGGCGCTACTAGAATCTTTGGATACTACAGATTCGCCAATATGCTGGCCCTGCTGGATGAAAAGGTGAGAAAAGTCAAGCCGGAAGACGCTGTAGGGGCGCGCGGCTGGGACAGTTATACGTGGCACACAGACCTCCCGCCCGGACACCCTATGGTTACCGGTGCGCAGACCAATGAGTTTGAGCTGTTTGCTGTGGAAAGATCAAAGCTCATCCTCGTATGGGGCTTGAACTGGATAACGACGAAGATGCCGGATGCCCATTGGATGACAGAGGCACGCTTGAAAGGCTCAAAGGTCGTGGTAATAACTGTGGAGTACCCTGCTACGGCGTGCCGCGCCGATGAGGTAATAGTAATAAGACCCGGCACTGACCCTGCATTTACGTTGAGCCTTGCACAGGTAATCATAAAGGAAAACCTCTATGACGCCAATAACGTAAAGAAAAATACAGATCTGCCGTTTCTCGTCAGGCTTGACAACCTTAAGCTCTTGCGTCCAGAGGATGTAATCCCAGGCTATAAGAGAAAGAACGCGGCAAGAAAGACCAAAGTCATGGGTAAGGACGAAAAGGCCCCAATGGTAAAAGAACAGGGAGACCAGTACATAACAGAGGCCCTGTTTAACGAGTGGCAGGATTTCGTTGTGTGGGATGCTAAGAAAAACGGACCTGCGGGCATCAGCAGAGATGAATTTGGCGACCAGATGCCGGCAGACCCGGCACTCGAAGGGCAGTTCGACATTACAACGATAGATGGAAAGAAGATACAGGTACGCCCAGTATTTGATCTTATGAAGGAATATATCAACGAAAACTATACACCAGAACAGGCGCAAACTATAACATGGGCACCGAAGGAAGCAATTATATCCCTTGCCAGGCAGATTGCCGCCAACAAAGAGCAGACTTTATTTACAACCGGTATGGGGACTAACCAGTTCTTTAACAACGACTTAAAGGACAGGGCGATATTCTATTTAAGTGCGCTGACAAGGAACCTCGGCTACCCTGGCGGCAACGTCGGAAGCTATGCAGGTAACTTCAGGGGGGCGTTAATAGGCGGCATGGGTATGTATGTAATGGAAAACCCATTCGACCAGGAGCTTGACCCTGCTAAAAAGCCGAGGCTCAAGAAATTACTCAAGTACGAATCCGCGCACTATTTTAACTACGGCGACAGGACGCTGCGAGTAGGCGGGCATTTGTTTGCCGGAAAGACCCATCTGAACACACCGTCAAAGGTAATGATGATAAATAACTCTAACTCGCTGATAGGAAATGCCAAGGGCCACTATGACGTCGTATTCAATACGTTGAAGGGTTTTGAGATGATAACAGTGGCGGAGTATTGGTGGACTGCCTCGTGTGAGTATGCCGACATAGTGTATGGCTGCGACTCACCTGCTGAGTTTAAGAAGTATGATTTTACAGCCTCCTGTACGAATCCATTTCTGCAGGTATATCCGAGGACGCCGCTTCCGAGGATATTTGATACAAAGCCCGATGTCGATATCCTTGCCGGGATTGCCATAGCGTTGGGAAAACAGTTAAACGACAAGAGGTTTGCCGACCACTGGAAGTTTGTAACCGAAGACAAGATGGAAGTTTACTCCCAGAGGATAATAAATGCCTCGGCCAATCTTGCCGGAAATACGATACAGAAGCTTGAGGAGGACGCCAAAAACGGTAAACCTGCCCTGATGAACTGCCGTACATATCCAAGAATCTCCAGTTATGAGCAGGTTCACGAAGGTACGCCGTATTATACAAAATCCGGCAGGCTTGAGTTCTACCGCCATGAAGACGAGTGGATACAGCACGGCGAAAACATGATTGTTTACAGGGAGCCGATAGATGCGACATTTTATGAACCGAACGTAATTGTCGGCAAGAAACATACCGCCATAAGGCCGAAAAAGCCTGAAGACTGGGGTTTTTCGTCAAATGACCTTTCAACAGATACAAGACAGGTAAGAAATATACAAAAGTCAGGAGAGGAGCTGATGCAGACAAAGCATCCGCTGATGAGCAAGGGCTATAAGTTTATCCTGCATACGCCTAAATACCGTCACGGCGCGCATACGACGCCGTCGGACACCGATTTGGTTGCCGTGTGGTTTGGACCGTTTGCCGATATGTACAGACGGGACAAGAGAATTCCATATGTAACAGAGATGTATGTCGATATAAACCCGTTGGACGCAAAAGAGATAGGCGTAAACGACGGCGACTATGTTCATATTGATGCTGACCCCGAGGATCGTCCATACAGGGGGGCAAAAAAGACTGACGAGTATTATAAGGTCGCAAGGATTCTCTGTCGCGCTCGTTACTATCCTGGTACGCCGCGCGGGGTAACGAGGATGTGGCACAATGTCTATCCTGCAACTATAGGGAGCGTCAAGGGACACGAGACCAGACCGGACGGTCTTGCTAAAAACCCTGAGTCAAATTATCAGGCGATGTTCCGCTATGGAAGCCACCAGAGTACAACACGCGCATGGCTGAGACCGACACTTCTGACAGACTCTCTTGTGCATAAGGAAATGTTTGGTCAGACAATAGGAAAGGGGTTTGAACCTGATATACACTGCGCAGATGGCGCGCCGAGGGAAGGCTTTGTTACGATTCTGAAGGCCGAAGACGGCGGCATAGATGGTAAGGGTCCGTGGAGGCCGGTAAAGAGCGGTATACGCCCTACTATGGAAAGCGAAGCCATGATGGCGTTTATAAATGGAAAATTTATAGTCACTAAAAAATAAGGAGAGCAGCCTCGATGCAAATGAGAAAGGTATTTAACTGGCAATTAGGCAGGAATGCGTCATATGTATATCCGCAGGTCAGGCCGAAGAAACAATGGGCTATGGTCTTTGACCTGAATAAGTGCATAGCCTGTCAGACGTGTTCGCTGGCATGTAAGACTACGTGGACGTCAGGCAAAGGCCAGGAATATATGTTCTGGAACAATGTTGAGACAAAACCCTACGGCGGCTATCCGGTAGGCTGGGACATGGGCATTCTGGCCAAGCTTGGTGTACAGGAATGGCAGGGGGAGAAATACACAGGCAAGACCTTGTACGAAGCGTCAGAGAAGGATGAGAAAATCCTTCAGCACATACCCGTAGACGAGGACTGGTCACATCCAAACATTGGCGAGGACGAGATAGCCGGCTCTGTGAACAAGGGCGACTGGCTTACCTTGCCCCACAGGATATGGATGTACTATCTTCCCCGGACATGTGCCCACTGTACGTATCCTGCATGTGTGGCGGCCTGCCCAAGAAAGGCGATTTACAAGAGGCCGGAAGACGGCATCGTCCTAATAGACCAGTCACGCTGCCGTGGTTACAGGGAGTGTGTACGCGCGTGTCCATATAAAAAGCCGATGTTTAATGTCGAGACGAGGATAAGCGAGAAGTGTATAGGGTGTTATCCGAAGATGGAACAGGGTCAGATGTCGCAGTGCGTGACTAACTGTATCGGAAGGATAAGGCTACACGGGTATCTGAGTACACCTGATAAGGCGAACAAGGACAATCCGATAGACTATCTTGTACATGTGAGGAAGCTGGCGCTGCCGCTGTATCCACAGTTTGGCACTGAGCCGAACATATACTTTATACCGCCAATTCACGCACCGCTGTCATATATGGAGCAGATGTTTGGCCCAGGCGTTGGCAATGCTGTCAAGATG
Organism: Candidatus Magnetominusculus xianensis; assembly: GCA_001541255.1. GTDB lineage: Bacteria > Nitrospirota > Thermodesulfovibrionia > Thermodesulfovibrionales > Magnetobacteriaceae > Magnetominusculus > Magnetominusculus xianensis. The sequence goes on along the minus strand of LNQR01000057.1, from coordinate 20,593 downwards.
TACAAGAATATACCCAACGACCAGGCTCTTAAGGGACTGCTGGTCTTATTCGGCAGTATGGAAAAAACCCTCTCTTCGTTTAAGGTTGACGAGAAGCTTGCATACGGTTATGACGACAAAGGTAACGAGATAGTGAAGGTACCCGTAACGGAGCCTATGTATGTGAGGGAGTTTTTCGATCAAAAGCTTAAAGTATACAGGCAAAATACACCTTAAGAGGATTTGGAGGCTAAGACGATGAGAAAAAAGATATTTTTAGTGTTAGTAATAGTGCTTGCATTCGTGCAGGGTGCGTATGGTAAAGACAAGGCCTTTGTCGAGATAACCTCGTTTCACAAGGATGTGGATATCTCAAAGGTCGGCATAAGCGACGAGGTATGGAAGGGGGTTGCGGCGTACAAGCAGCCGCTTCAGAGGCAGTTTCTAGTTGAGCCAAAACCAAAGGAAGTGGGAGTGAAAGAGGTGCAAGTCCAGTCTGTAAACGACGGCAAGTACATCGCGTTTCGGCTGACATGGAAAGACGATACAAAGGATGATTTGGTGAGGATAGCGAATTTTTCAGATGCTGCGGCGATACAATTTCCTGTTGCATCCGAGCCGCTGCCAGAGTATTTTATGGGTGAGCCAAAAAAGCCAGTGCATATTTTATACTGGAGGGCATGGAGGTCAAAAGACCAGACCGATGGGGTTCAAACAGTAAACACGGCATATCCGAATATGACGATAGATATGTACACCTTTGACTATAAGGTCTCTGGCGTGGGTACGGAAAAGACGCAGGTTCAGAAGGATATGTTTATACCCGGCAGGGCGGCTGCCAATCCCTTGTCCGTCGCTCACAAGGAGATAGTAGAAGAGGCCTCGGCAGAGGGACCCAGCACCTTAAAGACTAAGCCTGTTGAGAACACATCCGCAGATGCGCAGTGGCAAAACGGCACATGGACGCTTGTTATGAGAAGACCGATGACAGTAACCGATAAGGAGAGCGTACAGTTCAAGGCTGGTGAGAAAAAACCAGTAGCATTTTCCATATGGGAAGGTCACCGTTTAGAAAGCGGCGGGCGTAAGGCAGTGTCTCCGGCATGGGCAGAAGTGTTGGTGAAATAGTGATGGAAGAATTGGTATATCTGTATAAGTTAGCCTCATTAGGACTAACATATCCCAATGAGGCTCACTGGTCAGCGATAGAGAGGATAGTTTCCGAGAGGGAGGCGCTCTTTGAGGGTGAAACGCTTGATATGGTAAGTGATTTCACAGGGCAGTTTAATGGGGTGTCAATTGGCGATGTAAGGTCTGACTATTTGACATTTTTTGACTTAGGAGGCCAGATATCCCCATACGAAACAGAGTATCTGACAGAAAAAATATCGAGAAAGCCATTTGAGCTGGCTGACATTGCCGGCTTTTACAGGGCGTTTGGATTAAGTGTCAATCAGTCTTCTGATGACAAGGAGATGGTAGACCACATCTCAGTAGAGCTTGAGTTCATGGCGCTTTTGACATCGAAGGAAATCTATGCCATAGAGACTAACTCGAAGGAACACGAGGAGATAGTGGTTGATGCGAAGGGAAAATTTTTGAAAGACCACCTTGCAAGATGGGGATTTTTTTATTGCCGTCAGCTGGAGAGTCTTGAAGGAGGAGGATTATATAAAAGCCTCGGAAAGATTGTGGAAGCGGTACTCACGTTAGAGTGTGAAAGGTATGGTCTTGATAAGACAGTTTATAACAAAGATTTAACGAGAGAGGCCTTAAACGGCGTCAGAAGTGATACGCTGGCTTGCGGCCCATTGTCGGGTGAAGTATGAGAGAGCTGGGAGAGGGAGTAAAAAATACTTTATATAACAGAGAGGGAGGATTATGCACGGTAGATATTATTCATGGATGATATTCCTATCGGCAGTGGTGCTGATAGTATTCACTTTGATGTTTATTCGGGGCGAGATGTCGCCTGAGTGGAAACCATACCAGCTTGAGTACAGGGACCTTGCCATAGCTAATGCCAAGGACGCCGAGGCTAAAAAGGCGGCCATGTCAATGGATATTGAAGTCAAACAAATATATCTTGGCGGGCTGAAGCGTGTGGACAGGTGTACGAGCTGTCATCTGGGCGTTGAGAATCCCGCGATGGCAAAAATGCCGCTGCCGTTAAAGACACACAGCGGGCCATATCTGAAAGACCATTCGTCTGACAAGTTTGGATGCACGGTCTGTCATAACGGGCAGGGCAGGGCAGTAGATATGAAAAATGCGCACGGACTTGGACATGACACACATTGGGATTTGCCTATACTCCCGCTTAAATATATTGAGAGTTCATGTGCTTCCTGCCATGACGCCGAGATGCTGAAGACAAATGGCGGCAGCAAACTGGCAGGCGGTGAAGTACTTTTCAGAGAGCGCGGCTGTAAGGGTTGCCATAAACTTGAGGGTGTTGGCGGTGTAATTGGAAAGGCCCTCGATGGCGTAGGCTCACAGCCGGTGGCGTATTTCCCGATGAAGAACATCCCAGGCGAGAAAACTGTTTATGCGTGGATGAAGGAACATTTCGACGACCCAAGAAATGTCGTTGCCACGAGCGAGATGAAGTCAGACTTTACCGACCTGGAGACAGACCAGTTGACGACATACATACTGTCGCTGCACTCAGAAGAGATACCAAAGAAGTACAGGCGTCATGGGAAGGGATTGGATATCCCCAATACCGGTGAGTACTTGTACAAGATGTACTGCGGCTCCTGTCATGACACCGGTAAGGACAGTGTCTATGACGAGGTCTTTAAGAGGACTATCCCATCGATTTCAAATCCTTCATTTTTGAAGACTGTGGACAAGAAGTATCTTAAGACAATAATAGAAGAGGGACGCGCCGGGACACAGATGACGGCATGGAAATCAGCTGCTGCTGGTCTTACAGATGACCAGATTGATAAAATCACTGATTACATCATGCAGGATAAACCTGCCTCTGCCTCTATGGGATTTGATTGCGGACCGTATAAGCCTGACGTGCAGCACGGTGAAGAGCTGTACAGGGTACGCTGCGTAAGCTGTCACGGCAAAAAGGGTGAGGGTGGTGTAGGACTTAACTTGCGCAATCCCGTCGTACAGAAAGGAGCAAGCACGGATTTCCTTGCGATTACGCTGAGAGATGGAAGGGAAGGCACCCACATGGCGGCGTTTGGAGTTGACGGGGCCGGTTTGAGTGACGAAAACATCGCTGACATAGTGGCGTTCGTCAAGACGCTTTCGACAAAGAAGTGATTTAAACGGCGAATAGCAGTGTTTTAAGCCAATGACCCGCGCAGCCCTAGAAGGGGGCAAGCGGGTCGTTGCGTTTGAAATGAAAATATTGTGACCGACAATTTTACGAACAAATGACTCAGATGTCAAAAATAATTTCGGCACTCCAGCCAGGGTCAGACTTGTCAAGCCGCAGCTTGTGATATGTCGCTGCCTTTATCAAGAAACCGCTGTCGTGTTTTTCAGGATTAAAGCTCTCACCTATGATTTCTGCGCTGATATGCCGGTCGTCTAATGACATAAGTGTTACCTGCTTCCCAATAAAGCCGTTCGTATCAAGCAGATAGATTAGTTCATTTAACCACGCGACTAAAAGTCTTTCGACAGAATCCTCTGTTACGTTTACTTGTACCGTAGTTAAAGGCTCAATGCTGTCTATGCCGGTTGTGAGTGAATATAATCCAATTGCGGCTGTGCTGAACACATCCTCAAGGTTTGCGGCAAGTACCTTAATCCCTAAATCCCCGGATACGTCCAGTATTTCAATGTTCCCCATATCAGTAAATTAACATTTCATGCTGGTGCTGCGCAACTTGAGGGGCGCATAATTTTTTGTTGACAATATTGTGCTGTATATAGTATATTTAGCATGGGTAGTATCGTAAATTGCGATACTGGCAGTTGACATATGCCATAAATTATAAAGAGACTACGGAGGGCAAATATGAAGAAAGTTTTTGTGTTAGTTTTGGCGCTGTGTATGTCGATGTGTATGTCTGTTGCCTTTTTTATGAGCGGCACGGGTGTTGTCGAAGGGACAACTAACGTTTATTATTATATGCCATATTTGACGACAGTCTCTGGCTCTGAAGTCTACTGTATGTTGTCGAATTTTTCCACTGATGATGTTACATCAAGTACATTTACGGTTATGGCAAACGCAACAAGCCAGGCATCACAGACAGCAAGGACATTTCCATCGATTAATAACGTTGGAAAGGGCAAGACACAGCTCATTACTTTCAAAGCTCAAGCCATAACTGTTGACACCGGTACTCAGGTAGTTGACCTTTCTTCTGACACTGGTACGGCCAACTCATATGGCGGTACGCTGCGTTTTTCATCAACCGGCTCCACCGGCGTCAATTGCAAGACATTACCAATGACCTGCTTCCAGGGAAATACGTATCCTAAGCGCAATTTGGTGGGTTATATTTGTGAGGACGACAGCACTACAGGTCCTGGAAATACAAAGAATGTAATAGGGTATTAACCATTTGTACAATGACTACACAACAAAAAGGGAGCGGCACTGTTTCGACGGTAATTAGAAAATGAAAAAGAGGATTTACCCAATAATAAAGCCAATATTGAACAGTGTACTTTTGCTGGCTTTTGCCGTGATATTGCCGCTGTACGCAAGGGCTGCTGCGACTTATACGGTTTATATTACTATAGCAGGCACTGGCGGTGGTACCATAACTCCATCCTCTGGCACAATAACCTGGTCTGGCAGCACAGGAACAACAACCGCTAATGCGGATGATACTGTCTATTACTTTGTTGAGCCGAGTTTGGGTTCGTCATTTCAGAGCTGGTCAGGGTGTGCTTCCGTGTCGGACAATGGCACATGTACATATACCTTTAGCACAGATAATAGGACCCTGACACTTACCTACGGTGGATCGAGTACGTATGTACTTACGGTTAAAAAGACAGGCTTTGGCTCAGGAACAATAGTTCCTTCGGTAGGTTCTCTTTCGTGGAGTTCTTCTACCGGCACAGCAACATATAACTCAAATCAGACTATAGCGTTGTACCCTGTTGCCGATAATACCTCAAGGTTCTCTTTTTGGCAAGATTGTGACAGCGTCTCAGACAATGGTACTTGTTCCATAACGCTTAGGTCAAATGCAACACTTAAGGCCAGATTCTCAGGTTATCACAATGTTACTTACGGCTTTCCCTATCTGCATACATCCAGCAGCGCTGTTGTCTATTGTATGTTAGCTAATTTTTCTACTGACAAAGCCACGGCGGACAGCTTTGTCGTCTTGAGTAACGCGCAGCAGACAGCAACACAAATACCTTATGAACTCCCCTCAACATTTACCATTCCAAATGGTAGAACTGCAATGCTCACCTTTAGTAATCAGAGGGTTTACTCAAGGGTGCAAGACAATGCCACTGCCAGTGACAATGGCACTATAAGCGATAATACCTCTTTAAATATTGCAAACGATACCTGTGTGGATTGTTCTTATGGGGCAAGAATAAGCTGGACGTCTGCTTTGGCTACAATGACATCCGGCGTAGATTGTCTGTCGTTACCGATGGCTTGTTTTCAGGGCACTACGCTTCCCAAGCGCAATATGGTTGGTTACTATTGCTCCGACGACAGTACTAGCGGCCCAGGCGGAAAACCAAATCTAATCGGTTATTAGCATCTGCCATGCCGCAAATATTGCTAATCGTGCCCAATCCTGAAGGATTCACAAATCTTGTTTGACTCTACTATGAAGTCCCAGGCGACCCTTCCGTCTCTTATGACAGAAAGCACTTCATCTGAGTATATGCTTGCAGGATACCAGTTATATGATTCGGTTATGACGGTGTAGTTGTCAAAGACCGCAAATTTGTGGTGCAGGGGTGAGTAAATACTCTCGTGGTAGTAGACGAAGACAAGTTCCATCCAATTGTTCTTGAGGCGCTGGGCCGGGTCTTTGAGCGGTCGCCACCTGTTTTTGTCCCATGTCTCCGGCAGCGCCCCTGTGTGGGCTATCATGCCATTGAGGATAATCTTCACGTACACGCCGCGGTTACGGGCGTTTATGAGGGCTGTGACTACGTCTGTTTCGTGGTGGTCTGCGCTGGATACGCCGGTCATCCATCCTATGTCGAACATAGATACGATTATCGAGTGCTTGGCATTGTTTATCTCGGTTATTATTGCGTCCTGTGGACGGTAGTAGTCTCTGAACGATGTGTAGTAGCTGCCGAATGTGTAGTAGAGATTGTATCTGCTTTCGGGAGTTGCTTTAATTCTCTGAATGACGCCGCCCTTTATAGCGCAGTAGATGTTTGCATAGAGCGTGGCAAATTCCCTTGAGTAGTACACAAGGCCGTTTTCCCAGTTGCCGCCCCAGAGGTGAAAATGCAGGTTATACGAACTTGAGTGGACTACCTCGCCGTCAAAGATGATGAATTTCGTATGCATGCTGGCTATGCCATGTGACGGGTCACAGGGATTATTTCTTACTATACCGCAAACCATGATTCCGGCCCGCCGCAGTTTGGCAATATTTTCTGTGGCGTTCATAGAACTCACCGCAGACCACTCGGCATAGACCTCTACCTCTACCCCCTTATTTTTCGCATGAATCAGGTGTTCGGCGACATGGTAATTGTCCGGGTCAAATATGGCCATGTGAATATAGTGGTGTCCGCTCATGTCCTCTTCTTTTCGTCTGATTACCCAGTCAATGTGCCCGTGCAGTTCATGAATAGGGTGATCGGCATTCCATGTGTTGCCTCTGGTAAAATATGGCCTGATTGGGAGGTGTTCGTATTCGAAATTTATTTTGTCAAGGGCGTTTTGTACGTCCTGTTGGTTCATCTCCCATGTCTGGTATGTGTTGATGGTATGAAAATAAGAGTCGTGAAAATCGCCTGAGTCTATGTGACCCCTGTGAAAATCATCAAGACCGGCGAACTTATAATCGTATTGGGAAGGAATCGACGCCCCGTATCTGTGTATGATGTAGGAGAATTTTATATGTGTAATACGCCCGTGGCGCCCCTCGTAAGGGAAAAGAGGCAGTTGATGGGTCTGCCATTTTTGCCAGTTATCGCCCCAGTGACCGCAGTGATAGGCATTCATTAGGTAATACTCTACGGCGTTGTCTTCCCTGAAGACCTTTAGAACTACGCGAAGGGCCTTGTCATGGGCATAGTCCTCGAAGGCAAAACCTATACCGCCGGGAAAGTTCGAGATATTCCAGTTCTGAACATTATGAACGAAACGCCGGGCGCCTATCCATTTATAGCTTGGGTGGCAGTATTTTTCAGCATATTCTTTTTCCATAGTTACCTTTGTATTTTATATGAGTAGTTTAAAGCCTTGTTATTGTGGATGTAACCACCCTCGTGCGATACGACACAGCAGTTGAAATAGTCGCAGTCATAGTGGTAGTCGTGCAGTTCGATAGAGAAGTCTATGTCGAATGCCCTCGTGCCGTTTATATCTGATGGTATCTCTTTTATAAAAAAGTTGTGTTTTATATTAAAAACGTGTTCCCAGTCACCGCGTTTCGTCTTTGAAAACCCGCAGTAAGTTGCCATATTGTAAAGATAGTGTTCATTGGGAAAGACAACCATGCACCTGTCATGGAGGGCGCTGAAGAGCAGTTCATTATCTTCCACTATGTAAGTAATAAAGTGTACTTCCAGCCTCTGGGGTCTGTCGTCGATTTGGCGGAAATAGAACCCGGAGTCAAAGGATATGTTATATATCTGCTTTTGCAGAAAGCCGAGGTGTTCCAGCTTCCATCGTTCATAAAAATATGCCTCTACTGCGACATTTATCCTGTGTTTAATGTAATCGTACATGTCTTCAATCGAACCGCCATAGCGAGGCAGCGCCTGCACTTCCTCGGTCTGAGAAAAACTTATCGGCGGGATGCCTTTTTTTAACAGCATGTAGTTTAAAAAACACTTGCCGACGCGCCCGTTTGAATCCCAAAACGGGTGAATGGCTATGAACATGTAATATGAACGCGATAAGTCATAAATGAAGGCGTCAAGGTTATGAAAGCTCTGACTGGTTTCCCACAGCACATGCTGCAGGTCTTTGACTTCCCTGTCGAAGTTGCCGTTGTCATAAGTTACACCGTTTTTGTCGGGGAAATCAAACGGCCTGAAACTCCCTGCGTTAGGCACGGTTTCCTTTGACATTGTAAGATGGATTTTTTTCAGCAGGTCAATGCCTATTTCTGTGTAGGTGTGAAGGGATGAGAATGTCTCTTTGTACATTTCTATGAAATTTCTATTTCCGATAATCTTTAATTCCTGAGGGGAAAGCTGGTCCTCGTGCCCTACTGAGCCTTTCATAATGGTCATTGATGAGCAGCCCAGGTGCAGAAACAACTTCTGAAATATGGCCGTATTGACGTTCCATGCGGTCTCCTCGCCCATTATTTTGAAATAGTGCTTCAAGTCAAGGTGTATGGGATGTGTTACGACAGGCGTGTGTTCTTCGGCATTTCGGCCTAAGATGGTACACAGTTGTTGAATTATCTGGGCAGAGTTTACCGCATCGGCATTTGAGACAGGGAAATTGATAAGCTCTGTTATCTTTGCTGAGTATTTGTTAAATCTATCGGTAAGCAGCAGGGATAAATGCACTGCATAGTCCTTTTTTAATGTGCCAAAGGCGCTTAAAAGGTCGATGTTTACGCCATAACCCCGATAGCCAAGGGAGTTGATAACGTCGCATTTCCTGTCGATTGCAGCAATAGTCTGGTCGTAGAGTGTCTTGTTGTAATGCCATTTCATATAGTAATACAGGAGATGTTCTGTATCATGGGCTTCCTGATACTCTAGTTCACGCAGTTCACGCAGGATGTGTTGGAACTTTCCATTTAGTGAGTCGAATATTGCCTGGCAGTGGTGGTCCCACTGATATGCAAGTACAAAGCTTCCTGATCTGTGCGGCATTAGTTTCTACCTCTCATGTTGAACATATGTTATTCGATGTTATTCAATGACGGCATAGACCCCTGTGTGATCGCTCAGAGACGGCGCTTTGAGAATAAGCTCTGCATGGTGAATTTTGACGATGCCCTTGACCATAATATAGTCAATTCTGGTATGAGGCGCGGTACTGGGAAATGTGTTTCCACCAGTTCTGTGGCACGACCTGTAGGCATCTGTATATCCCTGTTCTTTTAGATATGTTATGACATCTGAGTCTTCTACATCGTTAAAGTCTCCGGCTATTATGGTGCAGCAGGCAGCGCTGCCATATAAAAAATCAAGAGATTTTAATAATTTTTCTGCCTGAGCGTAACGCACCCTGGGATTTTCGCTGTGGTCGAGGTGTACAGAGGCAAAAATAAACCTTTTGCCGTATATTTCTACCTCGGCTGCTGCTGCAAAACGCTCCATCAGTGGGTGAAGCCCCTTGATAAGGTCCTTGTTAAGGTCAATTGTCTGGGGATTTTTCATGGCATATCTTGATGACACTGCTACCCCTTCAGGGTACTTATCCATGAACAGGTGGCAGTAGCTGTAGTGGGTTCTATAGTAATAGCCTGTAGTTTTTGTCATTAAGGCGGCGATTTGGGCGCTGGTCTCATTGATACCTGCCCCGTTTATGACTTCCTGATAGACGCAGATTTCCGGGTCATTGGCGCTTAACTCTGTGGCAATCTGCTTAAAACGCTGCACATCACTTTGTCCATGAGTGCCGTGCAGGTTGAACGAGGTAATACGGACAATCTTCGGATTTAGTGCGCGGTACCTCTGAATATCCTCTTCTGTTAATATGCCGATTGTGGCATGTTTTGTAAATCTGTCATTAAGTCTGTAGATGTATTCCTTTATACAGTTGTACTCTTTTGCGATGGTCTCTGCTGGTGTCCCGGCCCTGAGCAGACGAATCATCTCAAGACGCCGCAGCACGTGGTCTTCCATGTTCATATTATCCAGCCAGTGCTTTATGTTCGAGCCTGAGAGGATGCCATATACCCCGTAGTGAGAAAAGGCCGAGTGTACCCTGTAGAGGTATTGGACATCGGTATGGAATTCGCTTGCAATCTTCTCCGGCGGCATTCCAGTCCTCAGAAGGCGGACCATTTCGAGACGCTTTAATACGTCGTCGTTACTGTTGAGTATATTCAGCCATTTAGCGCTGCCGAGTTCTTTGCCAAGGTCGATGCCGACGCCCTGACCGCTCATTGTTACCCACATATCGCTTAATTCTTTTGCCAGGGTATCGTCGCTTTCGATAATTTTTCTTAATTGAAGACGAAAGGCTGCACGGGCATCGTCGTCGAAGGGGTTGTCTGCGGCGTCCTGCATGGCGTCTTTAAGGGATTGCCGCTGCTTGAGGTTGGGTTTGAGCTTATCCATAATGTGTTTTGCGATGTGTTTTGCCCACATGAAGGCATGTTCATCTGCCGGTACGGCTTTCTCTACTGGCGATTGCAAGAGATATGGCATAAAAGGCATGAGATAGCTGGTTATGCCATATAATAATGTCTTGATGTCCAAGTTGCCCTCTCTTGATGTTGAGTAATTTTGACTGCAATATAGTACCAGATATACTCATATTAATACAATAGCAAATTATACCATAAGCGTATAATTAATTTACATGTTGAGTGCGGATACAGTTTTTGGTTAGGCATTAATAATATACTCACACCAAGACACGCGGTTGGGGTTTTTGTTATAATGGCGCTGTGGCTGAGAGAACTGCTGAGAAGACTGTTGCAAAGAAGAAGGCAAAGACAAGTAAGGCTTCTATTATTCTCCCCCTTATACTGATTGTGATAGCCGTATCGTTAGGTTTTTTCAGCGGTTATTTGTTCTGGGCATTTTCTGATTTGCCGAAAATCAGACAGCTTGAACAATATGCGCCGCTTGAGTCTTCTATTGTGTATTCGGCAGATAATGAGATATTAGCCGAGTTGTTTGTGGAAAGGCGCACGTTTGTACCATATTTCAGCATCCCGCAGCACGTCAAAAACGCCTTTATCGCTGTTGAGGACGCACGCTTTTATAAACACAGCGGTATAGATTTTGTGCGGATAGTCGGCGCAATGATTGAAGACATAAAGGCTGGAGGATTCGTTCAGGGTGGAAGCACTATAACACAGCAGCTTGCAAAGATGCTTTTTCTAAAACCAGAGCGCAGCATCAACAGAAAAGTAAAAGAGGCCGCGCTGTCCATTCAGATTGAACGGCACTACACAAAAGATGAGATAATCGGGCTTTACCTGAACCAGGCGTATTTCGGTACGCGTGCATATGGCATAGAGGCCGCGGCATTTACGTACTTTGGAAAGACAGCAAGCAACTTAAGCATAGCAGAGGCCGCACTCCTGTCAGCCATACCCAAGGCGCCATCGACATATTCACCCTTTAAAAACGCCCAGAAGTCCCTGAACCGCAGAAATTATGCGATACGAAAGATGCTTGAAAATGGCTTTATCGACGAGAGGCAGCATGACGCCGCACTTAAAGAACCACTGCCCACAATACCACATACACGAAAGTACAAGTCCCCGTATTTCTTAGATTATGTGAAGAACACCCTTGAAGACGATTACGATGAGAAATTATACACGGCGGGGCTTAAAATATATACAACCCTGGATTATAGATTGCAGAGGGCGGCTGAACATGCAGTTGATTTTGGGGTTTCAATTCTGAACAAGCGGGGCAGAAAGAACGTTCAGGCAGCGCTCCTTGCAGTTGACCTAAAAACAGGCGGCATAAAGGCAATGGTCGGCGGCACAGACTTCTGGGAGACACAGTTTAACCGTGTCACACAAGCCGTAAGGCAGCCCGGCTCATCCTTTAAACCCATTGTCTACTTAGCGGCGTTTAACCAGGGATTCAGCCCGGAGGATGTCATATACGACGGACCAATAAGTTTTACCGGTAGAAACAAGGCAGACGTATGGGTGCCTCAGAACTATGAACGCGAATACAGGGGCGATGTGCCGATAAGGTTTGCCCTAGCTCATTCCCTAAACGCTGCAACAGTCTATTTGGCTGATAAAGTAGGGATTAAAAATGTTATAGAAACCGCTAAAATGCTTGGGATAAAGAGTACCATTCAGCCGTATATGCCGTCGGCGCTTGGGGCCTCGGATATGACGCTTTTGGAGTTGGTGTATGCGTATGCCGCATTTGCAACAGGGAAGAGATTCGATCATCTTTCGGTTGAGAGGATAGTCGATAGGGACGGCCTCCTGCTTGAGGAACAAAAGGCAGCTCCGCCAAAGGCAATATTGGACAACTTAGCCGTAGAGGAAATGAAGACGATTCTAAGGGCAGTAATCACAGAAGGCACGGGCAGGGCGGCCATGTCGCTGCCACAAACGGTTTACGGCAAGACCGGTACAACAGACGACTACGTAGATGCGTGGTTTCTTGGTTTTGACAACAACCTTGCCGTCGGCGTATGGGTCGGCAGAGACAACCACAGGCCAATAGGCGAGAAAGAAACCGGGGCACACGCAGCACTGCCTATCTGGATGGAATTCATGAAAAACGAGTAAGTATGAACTATTTGGCGTTTGGTATAAAGAGATTGTTACCGTTTTTGTCTTTAAAACCAGCTATGGCATCCTGACCTTCCTTAGACGTGAGCCAATTTATAAATACCATTGCTTCTTTATATTTGGCGTGTTTATGTTTTTCCAGATTTACAGCCATGATACCGTATTGGTTGAATAGTAATGGGTCTCCCTCTAAGAGGATTTGAAGGTCGAGTTTATCTTTTTTCGCAAGCCATGTACCTCGGTCAGTAAGCGTATAGGCCTTGTGTTCGTCTGCAATACGCTGGGTTTTTTCCATTCCCTGCCCTGCCTCCATGTACCAGCCCTTACCCTTTGGTTCAATGCCGACCTCTTTCCAGATCAACAGCTCCTTAGTATGCGTGCCGGATTTATCGCCGCGTGAGACAAACGGCACTTCTTTTTGGGAGATTTGTTTAAATGCAGAGGCGGCGCTTTTCATACCCCTAACACCAGCCGGGTCTTGAGGGTGTCCTATCAGAATAAAATCATTATACATTACGTCCTTACGGTTAATGAACCATCCCTCTTCAACTGCCTTCATCTCCTGGTCTTTTGCATGAACGAAGACGAAATCTACGTCTCCTCTTTTTCCTACCTCAATAGCCGCCCCTGTGCCCACTGCAACTACCTCTACGGTGATACCGGTCTTTTTCTGAAATATCGGTAAGATGTAATCGAAAAATCCTGAATTTTGTGTGCTTGTTGTCGAAGCACACCGAATTGTATCACCGGCTAATGCCGCCCGAGGATTTAACAGTGTAAACGATAGGGCTAATGCCAGATACATCACAAACAGAACACCCCGTGAAGCAGTCAAGCCCGTATCTCTGCTATTTAAACTTTTTAGCTGGCTTTGCTGAAGCCTTTGCCAGTTGGGATTTAGACAACTCAGAGCGCATTTGGGCAACATAAGTCTTGAAAGCCTCCTTGTGTTTGGCCGGAATGGGGCTTGCCGGTAGCTTCATAGTAAGCGGGTCAATGGGTTTTCCCTCGAGTTTTACCCTGTAATCAAGGTGAGGACCGGTTGCAAGCCCTGTGGCGCCTACATATCCGATGATTTCACCCTGAGTGACCTTGTCGCCGTTTCTTAGACCTTTGGCAAACGCGGACAGATGACCGTAACCTGTGACATACCCACCGGCGTGCCTGATAAATAATTGATTGCCATATGAAGCATTTCGTCCGGCGTCAAATACGACTCCGTCGCCTGCTGCTGAGATCGGGGTTCCTTTAGGGGCGGAATAATCCACGCCAAAGTGAGGTCGGCTGATTCTTAATATGGGATGAAATCTGCTCTTAGAGAAGAACGAACTGATATGTCTGTACCTCAGCGGCGCCCTCATCAGCATCTTCTTGATAGAATTGCCATCCGGGCGAAAGTACTCGTCCTTGCCGTTTATATCATATCTGAGTATCTCATAACGATGACCATCATTAGTGAATCTGGCATAGAGAATCTTGCCATAGCCCTTAAATATGTTATCTCTGTAAAGCTCCTCGATGACAACCTCGAACGTGTCGCCCTTTCGAAGGTCAGTGTTGAAGTCTATGTCATAGGCAAATAAATCAGCCAACTCGTAGGCAACATTAAGGTGTTCCCTTGACTTTCCTATGGAGTCGACGAGGTTGTATTTTACTGTGCCGGTGAGTGTTCCAATTTTCATTTGATAGGCCAGAGATACCATCTCGGCCTGAAAATAATCCTCAGCAGCGGCCAGTGATGGGGCGTCAGCATATCTTTTAACTGACAAATAGGATGAGTCGTCAATGGCATAATTAAGTTCGAGGATATCGTTGTTGACGGGATTGACAATAATTTTATAGGACATCTTTGGCCTGATTGTTTTAAGATTGTAGAGGTCTCTGGAGGCTATCGAGATACCTTTGACATCGTCTGCCTTGAGGTTATATCTCTTGCTGATATCCTGAAGCGTTTCACCCTTTTTAACAAGTCCGTTGATAATCTTAAGCTGTGGTGCCTTTTCAGCCTGTCTTGCCGGTTTTACAACAGTAATTTGCGAAGAAGATGTGCTTGAGTACAATGCCTTTGGGAAATACAGAGATATATAAGTCATCGATAAAAAAAGAACGAAAACGAACCCGAAGAAAATCATAGGGCGCTTTTCCTTGCTAAAGGCGCATGATATCTTTGCCAACAATTTACTTAAAGGGCCTCTTAATGCGCTGTTTGAGTGTCTGACTGACATGGTATGCCACCTCCTGCAATAAATTAGGACAGACACCGCCTTATTAACGAATGGATGGCTCTAACGGCGGCTGCACAGCATGGATAAAGCGGAGAGACTCCGCTTTATAATCCACCTGAATGATACTATATAAATAACGTTATATCGGCATCGAGAGCAAAGTTTAAAAACTCTGCGGCCCCGGCAACCGTTACGCCTTCGACGAGGTCTTCTTTATGTACATTGGTCATTTCGAGAGTCGGCGTGCAGGCGATCATTTTGACGTCGATTTCACGGCAAGCATCGACGAGTTCCGGAATCGACGGCCAGTTAATCTTCTTAATCATACCCTTCATCATCGATGTGGCCATAGGTGTCATGCCGGGCAGCATTCCTATAATATTAGGCATAGGAACCGGTGAAGGCATCGCCGGATTGCCTATCGGTGAGACTTGCAGATTCCGATATTTTTTCTTATTTATTATGTCCACCCCGTATAGGGTGAAAAATATCTGCACATCCACATCCATAGCGGCTGCGGTTGACGCCAGAATCAGTGGCGGATATGCCATATCAAGCGTCCCTTTGCTGGCAATTACAGCCATCCTCTTCTTTTTAGCTGACATATAAAGTACCTCCGTGTTGTTTATTAGTTAACTTTTTAGTGAACATAGTAAACCATATCAATAACGGCTGTGTCAATAAAATTATCATCGATGTGCAACAAAATATATAATACACCATTATGTGGGGGCACATAGACTGTGGCTTATGGTGCGGAATGTAAAAAACGTAAAAAAAATGCCTGATAAAATGTTACAATCGTGCTATGCAGCTAGCGATTTGCGACTATCCATGGACACATTTTGAGGTAAACAATCCTAACGGTGATGTTACGATGTGCTGCGACAGCCCCGTAGTGCTTGGAAATGTCAACAGTCAGACCATAGAGGATATTTGGAATGGCGATGGCTACCGCAGCATTAGAAAGGCGATGCTCACGCGCGGGGCATATGACTTGTGTTACCCGAACTGCGCCGTCCTAAAGGGGTCAAAATCCTACCAGAGGCTTAACTGGTACAAGAAACTGGAGCCAGAGCTGGAGCTGTATAAAAATGCGCTCCTAAACGACGAAGAGATAAAGGCGGGCAACCTTGTCCTTAAATCTCTGCCTCGCTGGGTTCGTTTTGCCTATAGCTACGTGTGTAATCTGAACTGTTACCACTGCTATCAAAAGGACATCCGGGCGCAGAACAAGGCGCTGCCAGAGAAGTTTTTTGCTGAAATTGATTCCATATTAAAGTATCTTCAGGTGATATTTTATTTTGGCGGGGAGCCCTTTATGTATGAACCGGCAAAGCGGCTGATGGCGAGCTGGTCTGAAAACAAGCACTGTCGGCATTTCTTTATATCCAATGCGACACTGCTGACAGATGAACTCTTTGCGATGCTCAACAGGATAAACATTGGCTTATTCGGCGTATCGCTGGATGCGGCACGTGAGAGTACGTATAAGTTATTGAGGGGGAATTTCTGGGGCCGTGTAGTGAAAAATTTACAAAAGATACAAGAACTTAAGGCAAGACAGGGATTTCCATTTTTTATAGCGATGACGCTGAACTCCCAAAACATAGGAGAAATAGAGGAGTTCACTGACATAGCGCTGTCACTGGAGGCGGCGCCCGAAATTGCGCTTGTATCGAATCCTGCGTCGGGTTTTAGAGAATCGCTTACATTCCAAAAGAAATATCTCCATTTCAGCGGGGCTGCCCTAAAAGAGGCGTACAGGCAAATTGAAAATTCCCTCGTGAAAATCAGGAACAAGGGTGGAATGCCAGACTCGGAGATAATCTATGCCCACCAGGTAGAGTTACTGAAGGCACACGAAAAATTCCAGAACAACCTGCCGCTGTTCATCGTCTATCGCAACGCCATCGAGCCGCTGATTAAAAGAAGCGGTATGATTAAGACAATAGCCAGAAAGATAAGAAGCCCGTTAGGGTAGTCTTGACTTCCTGGTCAATATTTTCCTCCTGTAATATGGTAAAATAGTGAAATATCATAGAGGAGGCCTGATATGGCTGCAAAAACCGTGAAACTCGAAATTCCGTTTCAGAAACTTCTTACATTAATTGAGCAGCTTAACCCTGACGAAAAACTCATACTCAAGAGGAAGCTGCAACATGATAAGATACTGACATGGCAGGAGATGTTCGGTTGGTCTCTAAATGAAACTGACAAGAGAAACAGTGCGTTTCCAGAAGAAGAGGTCTTAACCGATGTAAGCGCAGCTGTAGCCGAAGTGAGGGCAGCAGCCAATAATTAGGGCAGTCATAGATACTAATGTATTTGTAAGCGGCGCCATATCACCCAACGGTTCACCTCGTAAGGTATTGAATGTAGCGCTTAAAGGACAGTTCAGGGTGATTACTTCCATAACGATAAATCATGAAATTCTGAGCGTGCTTCACAGGAAGCATATTTACACAAAATATCATCTGGATGAGGATATCATAAACGGCATATCATCGCTGAGGGAGCTGTCATTACCGAGGAAATAATAAGCGTTAAGTGCATTAATGCAGACCCTGACGATGACAAGTTTCTCTCATGTGCCATTGAAGGTGAGGCTGATTATGTTGTCTCAGGAGATGAACATTTGCTATCGATAAAACACTATAAAGGCATACAGATTGTTAATTCAGCCGCATTTGTGAAAATCCTTGTTTAGCAAGATGCGGTATTATAGTATAGTGAGCCATGATGTCTGGATAGAGAAATTCAAAAATGAGGCATTGCCGCTGATTGTTAATGCGTTTTCACCTGAGATGGTATTAATATTTGGCTCACGAATAACGGGCATGGCAGATGAGGGCTCGGACATTGACATTATCGTTGTATCTGACTATTTCAAAGGCACAGTATTTATTAATAGAATGGCGGTGCTGTTAAAAACTGTAAGATTTCCAAAACACATCGACGCCCTATGTTACTCACCGGAAGAGTTCGAAAACATTAGAGCCACATCATCTGTCGTAATAGACGCCCTTGAACATGGTGAGACGCTTAGTGTAGTTTAAGTGGCGCATTGTACACTTTGGGCTTATCATGATACACTAATAGCGATAGAGATATGGAATTCTCTGTAATAATAAATAAATCGGAATACGGTTATGACGCGCATTGTCCGATGCTGAGAGGATGTCATAGCCAAGGTGAGACGCTTGAAGAGACGCAGGAAAACATAAAAGACGCAATTATGACTTATCTTGAAATGATTGAAGAGGAGTTAAAGGGTAATCCTGTTTATAAAGTGGACGTCGATATGATAAATGCTTTTCACTGATGTATCTACTGAGTGTGCAATTAAGGCATTCGTGAAATTAGGGTCGTCAGCAAAAACAAGCACATAGTAATGTCTAACGGAACTTATCGTATTGTAATCCCCAACCACACGCGTCTAAATCCATATATACTTAAAGCAATTATAAAAGATGCAGGAATTACTGACTATGATTTTGAAATGGCACTGTAATATTTAGCATAAGTTATTGGCTAATTTTTTTTGTATAGTATTAATTCTCTTGCATATTTCATTGATACTGTTTACTAATTGATTCAGATTATATCTTTTTATCTGATCAATATTAGTGTTGATATATTTCTGAATCAATTCTGATAGTTTTTCCAGATTAACAACTGCTTTTTTATATGAGTCAATATGGTTTGCTATAATCTTGCCTTCTACATTAAACAGTGAATATAATGCTTTGTCGAAGATACAAATACCTTTATTAGTCAAAGGTATAATTTTTTCTATCAGCATATTAGCGTCACAGTATGAAAAGATATGCATGAAGCTGTAGCGACTATCTTTATCTAATACTTTATCTTTGAATTTAACTATATCATCAGGGAGAAGATTAAATAATTCTGTGACTTGTGTCATTTTAGTCTTCTCCTCAGATGCTTCTAATTTCTCACTTACAATGGTCTGCATCAGAAATATAGTATATCCGACTTCATCGTCTTGATATGGTGTAATATTCCATTTTCTAAATAGCTGTCTATATCTATTAGTTAAATTCTTGGATGCCTTATCAATCCCACTTATGAATTTCTGTTTAATGGTATCTATATTGTCTGCTATTAAACATTTATTTGAAAAGTGTATATATAAAGGTAATAATCCACGATACAATAATAAACCTAATTTTCCTTCCTCGACTAATTTCAGAACTGTATTAGCTATTAAAGTAAATTTTGTATGATCATCTATATAGTTCCAATTTCTAATAAAATCTTTTACAATGAAGTCGAAGGGATATGTTATGGCTATTTTCTTTACATCAATTGATCGCATGTCTTCTTTTGATTGTTCCTCATCATACGGTTTGTCCGATTTCATTGTATCTATAATTGATCGTATGTCTTTTTTTGCTTGTTCCTTATCATACAGTTCGTCCGATTTCATTATATCTATAAATAATTGTGTGTCTTTTTTTATTTGTTCCTCGTCAAAGTATCCTGTCAATATATATTTAGTCAAAGAATTATTGAATTTATGGCTACCAATATAATTATCATATTTACTAAGGAAATTAGAACAGTAGTAGTCAAAAGCAGTATTTTCTAGGTTTAGTGGTAGGTCCATTATTCTTTTATGTGGTAGGTCCATTATTCTTCTATAAAGAGAATCTCTTGAATAAAGAAATCCGATATCTGAATGACGAGAATTGAAATCATCATCTGCAGCTAATCCGTTAAATAAATCCACAGCATGTTTTTTGTCTAAACCACTTGACTCAACTGTAATTATGATACTGCCAATAAGTAGTGTTGACTTATATTTATCCATATATATATTATTCTTATCTTTACACTTATCTTTACAAATCTTGTCAATACATTTATAGGCTCTATTATAAAACGTGATATATAATGAAATAGCATATTTTATTAGTCTTAGATTCTCAGTTTTAGTTGCTTTTATTGTGTCAAATAATTTAATTTTATTATTATCGATAAATAGCTTAAAGGTTTGTGGCCTATCATTGCATTCTTGTTCAAGTATACTACCTATTGAATCCTCAACTGTAGGTTTAAAGTCTACTGTATGCTTTATAATCTTTTCTTTATAATCCAAATAAATTTTACTATCATCTTTTTTATGACCATCTATTTTTAGTATTTTATCTTCATTGGCAATTATAATGACTTTTATATTGTCGTGTTCTATAAAGTTATTGATATATCCAAATAATTCATCATATTTGAGCTTTGTACGTTCCAAATCGTCAAAACAAAACACAGTTATCTCGTCTTTATTTATCCATGCATCAGGAGTGAATGTCTCTCCCAATTTGCCTGCTCCATAAGCAAATGGTAAACTCAAAATAGTTTTGCTAACTTGAGATAGTCGCATTGTTGATTTTTTTTTCATTACCTTTTTTAATATCTGATTTTGTTCAAGAAAAATATTCTTTGTAATATCTTCTATCTTTGTTATCCCAAAAAGAGATATATAAATTGGATTATAATTATGCTTTTTAATAATCTTAGATATGTGGTGATTAAAATAATATGTTTTGCCACTTCCCCATTTGCCATTTATTAAAATCGCGTAATAAGTTTTATCTGTATTCAGATAATCCACTATAATATCTTCTAAAAATTTCATCTCTGTACCTCCCTAACCTCAGATATATGTGTAATATTCATTATTTCGTAAAAGCCACTAAGCTCATTTAGTATATACCAAACGAATTATTAATCAGTGCATAAGTAAGTGGACATAACTATGCCGCATATTGTAATTTGCGATGCATAAAAAAACTGCGAATTATGTGTGGC
>LNQR01000056.1 GCA_001541255.1 Candidatus Magnetominusculus xianensis | reverse complement strand
CCTTGCAGGTGATATTTTATACCATCTGCTACCCTTTAAGCACGGGGGCTTTCACCCTTTTTTCAATCTCTATTTCGGTTTTAGGGATTCCTTGCATGATATTCCAGTGACATTGACATTGCCGCAGTGCATTACTTAAAATCGGTTAGAGTTAATTATTGAGAGGGACTGATTGGATTACCACCACCTTGGCGAACTTGACAGGAAATACGTCTGGCATCCATTTACCCAGATGAAGGAATGGGCAGAGGTCTCCCCTGTGATAATCACAGAGGGCAGCGGGTGTTTTATCAAAGACATCAGCGGCAGATGGTACATAGACGGGGTGTCATCGCTGTGGGTTAATATCTTTGGTCATAGGAAAAAAGAGATAGACGATGCCATAAAAGGGCAGCTTGACCGTATAGCACACAGCACACTGTTGGGACTTGCCGGGGAACCGTCTATCTTGCTTGCTGAGAGGCTTATAAGACTCCTCAGAAAATCTCTTATAGCTGAAAGCAGACCGCCGCTTTTAAGGGTATTTTACTCTGACAACGGCTCAACTGCTGTGGAGGTAGCCCTTAAGATGGCATTTCAGTACTGGCTGCACAAGGGTGTTACTGGGAAAAACACCTTCCTGTCGCTTAACAGGGCCTACCACGGCGATACACTGGGGGCGGTAAGCGTTGGGGGCATAGACATATTCCACGCTGCGTTTAATCCCCTGTTGTTTAAATCATTTAAAAGTCCTGCGCCATATTGTTACAGGTGTGAACTTGGGCTTGACAGGGCGTCGTGCGCGATGGCGTGTCTCAGCGAGATGGAAAGACAATTAGAAGAACACAGCCATGAGATAGCCGCCGTGATAATAGAGCCGAAGATGCAGGCAGCCGGAGGGATGATAGCCGCACCGGAGGGATTTTTAATTGGGGTTCAGCGCTTATGTACTAAATACGGGGTTCTTCTCATCGCCGATGAGATTGCAACCGGGTTTGGAAGAACGGGTGTGATGTTTGCGTGTGCTTTAGAAGGTGTAGTGCCGGACATCATATGTCTGTCGAAGGGAATAACGGGCGGTTACCTCCCCTTAGCCGTCACAGTTGCAACAGATGAGATATACAATGCCTTCCTTGGCGAATACGGACAGATGAAGCAATTCTTTCACGGTCATTCCTATACGGGTAATGCAATTGGCTGTGCTGCAGCCATTGCCGTGCTGGACCTGTTTGACAAAGAAGACACATTAAACCATTTGATGCCCAAAATCGAAATCCTCGATAGATGGCTGAAACGACTCTTACGCCTCAAGCATGTCGGCGATACCAGGAGCGCTGGTTCCATGGCTGGAGTGGAGCTAGTTAAAAATAAGGAGACCAGGGAGGCATACCCCGTTGAAGACAAAACAGGCTGGAGGGTTGTCCTTGATGTCAGAGACAAGGGTGTGTTTTTGAGGCCGCTAGGGGATTGCATAGTGATAATGCCACCCCTGAGCATATCTGAAGAAAATCTAACGGCAATGTTGAGCCGAATCGAAGACTCGATAGCCAGCGTTACAGAAAAACCTAAGGAAAACAGTGCCATATGATTATGAATAATTCACTGCAGGATTACAAATTTGAACCCGTTAGCAAGTCCTTATTATTTACGACATCAGCATTTAAGTCCGAAAAGGGCAGCGTCTTACATAGCGGTATTTATAACAGGGAAATGGCCTCGACGTTTGTTGCAGCAGGCGCTGCGTTTTCTTATTTCGTTGTGGCTGCCCTTTCGGGCTGGCTGAGTTATATTCACTATGCAATTACGGCTGTTTTATTTGCCGTCATTTATCCACTAAGCTGGCTGTATATTTTTAGAAAGGCGGCCATTGCCGTTTTTCTTGATAATGACAACGACATTGCGGCTATTGCCATAAAGGGCACATTTCGTAAGAAAAAGATTTTTAAGGCTCTTAGCCAGCTTAAGGATATTAGAGTAACACACAGGGAAATAGAGACAGGAAATCCCGATGGTGTAGCCTTTGTAGAGAAAATCGCCCTTCAGCACGGCACAGTCATACCGGGCTTCGGTGCAGCGCAGCACATTTATTCGGTTGAGTTGGTTTTTGACGATGCCCAGATTACGGTATACTCATCTGGCGATAAGGACAAGGCTGCGAATGTCCTGTCAGGGTTTAAGGATTACATATTCTCCAACTTTAGCCGCGAGGACTGTTAAGCGAAATAATCTCCATTAATTTATCGTCACTAAGCTTGCCAAATACCCCTATGAGCGTGTCCTCAAGGGGGATTAATACCCACTGCCCCTCGTATTTGTCGTCAACTTTATAAAGCTGCTTGCCGCCGTGCTCAACTATAGAGTATTTCGTGTTACTGGTTTTGAAGAAATTGAGATACGCCGCAAGTGTCTTCTCTGGCTGTTGAATGAGGCAAACAGCGACCTTTTCACCGTCAAGTTCATATTCCCTTTCAAGTGCGTCATGAACAAAGTCGAGCCCCCGATAGTTTTCCTTTATAAACTGTGTCGCAACGACTTTGCCAAACTTTGGAAACCTGTCAAACAGCGTAAAAGGCTCTGCATCGGCACCTATAGATTTCTCCACAACAGAGGCAATCTTACCGGCAGGAACACTGTCATTAAATGTTACAATCTTGACATAGTACCTGCCAGCAAAAAAAAGCACACCGCGAGACAGTGTGTAACCCATTGTGCCCACTGAAGCAGCGGTTGAGTCTGCTGGCAGCTCATCGGTCAAAACGGCAAATGCCTGAATAGGTTTGCCCATGTCGTAGATTTCAACAAGTGTGTCAGCCTGTGTGTCGGCCTTTGCGTATTCGTACACTGTCAGGCTTGAAAATCCTTTTGCTATAAAGTACTCGGCGTGACCGTTGTTATATTCGTAGAGATTGTCTTTTGTGAACTGACGCGGGCGGCCAACTTTCTTGTATCCCTCAACATCCTCGGGAAGCTGAATCGACTCAGCGCCGCCTTTTTGAAATGTGAAATTTACTGCTGCCGCGTCATACCTCTGCCCTGTCATGTATATGACTGCCGCAATTACAGGCAGCAGTCCTATGAGCAGATAGGGCGGCCATCTGAGAGAGCCATCTTTCATACGTTAAACGTAAGCGTCTGATGGGTCTCCTGAAGCATCTGTGCTACCGGCAGTCCATACGGGCACGCTCCAGTACACGCGGTATTCTTACAGGTCAGACACACATCCGCTTTATTGTTGAGCATGGCATATGAGGTCATCGCCCGCTTTTCCATCCCATAGTCTTTGAAATACATCTGATACCTTAGTGAGGCCGCTATCTCTACCCCATTAGCACATACACCCTCGCAAAGCCCGCACCCTGTACGGCAATATGAACTGCCATACGCGCTGGCATACTGATTGAGAATACGCTCATCAGCAGAAGTGTACTGTTGTCCAGAGGCAGGAAGATATTTATCAATGTCCGCGACACTTTTCATTGTTACCACAAGGCCGTTTACTTCTGGGTGTTTTAGTGTCCACTTAAAGGTAGACTGGGCAAAATCAGCGCCCTTGAAATCCAGATTCATGTCCTTTGCCCCGGCCATTGTTTTCATCGCCACAACGCCGACGCCTTTCTTTTTAGCCTCTTTGAGGACATCGGGGCATTTGGGGAACTTCATAAAGTTAAACGCGGGCATTATCATATCATAGTGACCGCTGTTAACGGCTGCCAGGAGGAGGTCTTCCATGTTCGATGGCCCGTGTGAGGAAACGGCGAGGAATTTCACCTTACCGGCCTTTTTGAGGGACTGATAGGCGGCAAGCATGTTTTCATCAAGCAGGCGCTTAAGTTCCTTGTCCTTGTCCTTGTCAACCTCGCCAATGGCGTGGACGAATACAAAATCAAGGTAGTCGGTCTTCATGCGGGAGAGGCTTCCATCGACAGAGGCGATGTACTGCTCTTTGGTGCTGCCGACGGGTAAATGACCGGGATATGGCATGGGAGTGCAGAACTTAGAGGCGATGATGACTTTATCGCGCTTGATACTTTTCATGGCCTCGCCGATGTAGGATTCAGACTTGCCGTAGTCCGGCGCGGTGTCGAAATAATTAATTCCCTTGTCTATAGCCCTCAGCACAAGGGAGGCCGATGGCAGGCCGCCGCAGCCGCATGATATATCGCTCATCTTAAGACCGGTCTTGCCGATCTCTGTATATCGTTTGACTGACCCCGCGGTTTCCTCTGCCGCACTTGCCGCCGGTGAAATCAAGGCCGATGCCGCAGCAACGACTGCCCCAGCTTTTAAGAAATCTCGTCTTCTCATGATGTTATCCTCCTTGTATTGTTAAATTAAACAGCATTCATGCTTGAATTACTTGCTTAATAACCGGATGATGCGTATATGTTTTGAGATAACTGAAGCATCATGACTTCTTATCCTTCAATATTCCTTCAATTTGTGTTAATACGTCTTCCAAAGACACAACCATGCTTTCAATTACCCATGATTCCATGTGCATGTGATAAGGGAAAGTCATCAGTTCTCTGTAATGGGGAGCGTTATCCCATCTTTTGAGCAATTTATTATCTGAATTTTGCCAATGAAAAGAGTAGTCACGTTGAGGTTCATCAATATATTCTCTTGCAATCAGCATAGAACTGTCAATAAAAACGATTCTTATGTTGTAATAAAAACCCCTGTCCCACTGCCTGTAATCATGGACTTCATATGACACTATGAAGTCAGCGTCACTAAGTAACTTCAAAATCAGCATTTTTTACATCACTAATTTTCCGGCTGATATCTTCAAACAAATGCCTGTATGCCTTCCATTCTATATAATCATCCCACTGCTTATAGTCCTCTTCCTGATTTTTTACGGTCTGTTCAAACACTTCATAGGATACATGGTATTTATTCTCGAAATAAACAAGCTTGTCTTTAACTACATGCATATCTGCCATCAACCCCAGAAGCAGACCGTCTACAATATCGCTTTTATTTATTGTTAACATTTTGCACCTCCTCTTACCGGCCAATGTCAAATAAGCGTCCACCGCAGGGCAAACGCATTAGAAAAGTACAACATAGATTTCCTCTTTTGGATTCCCGCTTTCGCGGGAATGACAGACAAGGTAGAACAAATTAACACCTAAGTTTGTCATTTCAGCCCTCATTTTGTCATTCCTGCGAAAGCAGGAATCCATGAAACTCTCTACCGGCGCTAATTTCATGGGTAATATCTGCTTTATTTTTCTAATGCGTTTGCCCTGGCGTCCACCGGATATGACCAGTTACTTGTTAATGATTTATAGTACAACAATCTGTCTCAATCTAACAAATTATATTTTGCTGCTTCTGTCCTGTACCACCTCACCTTTAGGTTACAATAACCCCTGCATATCCTACGACGCGGCCATAGTCGCCGCTGGCCTCTGCCGATGTGGTATATTTTATTATCTCGGCCTTCTTTGCGCCCAGTGCGTTAGCTGCGTGTAACATAATAGCCGCTGGCAGGACGCCGCACATCGTTATGCGCTCCTTTTGCACAACATTATATAAGCCGTCCGGGTCAAGCCTTAAGATCATATCAAGCGCCAGCTTGTCTTTTTGCCTTGCCTGCGGTTCAGGCAGGTAGTGGCTCATGTCTGAGCTTACCGCTATTACAATAGACTTCTCAGCAGACGTGATTACCTTCGCAATGGCCTCGCCCGCCGCCTTGCACTCCTGAGCGTCCAGCCCCATTACCGTTATCGGGACTATTTTTACGGTCTTGGAGAAATACGCGATAAATGGAAGCTGTACTTCCAGTGAATGCTCAAACCTGTGTGCGCTGTGTTCTTCTTTGAATATACCAGTGTTGAGGAGTGCATTGCCAAGTTCTTCGTCTATGTCAAACGTGTGCGTAGGGACTTCCCACTGACCGCTTGACATTATCGAAAACTTCCCGCCTAAGCCCGTATGATTTGGACCTATCAAAATAAACGTATCTGGAAATTCAATTGTTGAATATACCGCCGCAGCCACCACCCCGGAATAGATAAACCCGGCGTGCGGGCTTATTATGCCAATGACCTTTTGCAAGGGGTGGTGTTCAACCCCTGTCATGCAGGCCCCGACCTCAGCGGTAAGGGCGGCCTCTGTACCACTATAAAATTGCCCTGCTACTGCCGCTGGTCTTTTCATTTTAATCTCCCTTGTTATGGCTGGTTATGGGGGTTGTTACTGCTGAGAGTCCTCTAAAAGACCTCTTCGGAGTCTTCGATATAGCTTCCTCCTTCGGTATAGTCCATAAACCTTGTAACCTCGGACAAAAAAGACAAATTCACTTTGACCCCGGCAGGGCCGTTTCTCTGCTTTGCTACATGGAGTTCCGCCTTGCCCTTTGAGGCAGGGTCATCTCTATTATAAACCTCGTCTCTGTATAAAAACAATATGACGTCGGCGTCTTGCTCAATAGCACCGGATTCTCTCAAGTCCGCAATCGTAGGAATTGGAGGCCGACGCTGCTCCACTAATCGATTTAATTGGCTTAGGGCTATGACGGGTATGTTAAGCTCCTTTGCAAGTCCCTTAAGTGAACGGGATATCTCTGATATCTCCTGCTCGCGCCGCTCCACACCCGAACGCCCGCGCACAAGCTGCAGGTAATCGACAATTACCATACCGAGGCCGTGTTCCATTTTTAGCCGCCGTGACTTTGACCTCATCTCAAGCACCCCTATGTCAGAGGCATCGTCTATGTAAATCGGCGCCTCGGCCAGCTTTCCTGCGGCTGATGTAAGTTTAGGCCAGTCTTCTTTCCGTAGAAAACCCTTTCTTACCCGGTTTGAATCGACCATCGCCTCAGAACACAACATTCTCATGGCGAGCTGCCTCTTTGACATCTCGAGACTGAATATGGCCACAGGTTGTTTGACATTCATGCCCACATGCTGGGCGATGTTAAGACACAGGGCTGTCTTTCCCATTGATGGCCGCCCGCCTATGATTATCAGGTCTCCTTGCTGAAACCCCGTTGTCAGTTCGTCGAGGTCTTTAAAGCCCGACGCCACGCCTGTAATGGCCTCCTTGTTGTTATAAAGGCGCTCTATCATCGCGATGCTTTCCTTTACGACCTCTTTTAGTGTCGAAAATGGACGGCGCATTCGCTGCTCAGACAAGGCAAAAATAGTTTTCTCGGCAAAGTCCATCATCTCGTCGGCATCCTGAGACTCTTCATAAATATTTGAGACGATGCTATTAGCTGCCCCAATAAGTCCTCTCAGGATGGCCTTCTCTCTGATTATCTTGCAGTGAAATACGATATTGGCAGATGTAGGGACAGCATTTTGTATAGTTGAAAGATATGATACGCCGCCAGCCTTTTCAATATCATCTTGTTTTCTCAGTTGGTCTACTAAGGTGATTATATCTATTGGTTCGCTGTTGTCAAGGAGACTGAGCATGGCAGAGAATATGCATCTGTGAGATGTTTTATAAAAATCTGCGGGGGTAATTACCTCAAGGGCCTTGTAGATGGCCTCGCTTTCAAGGAGTATGGCACCAAGTACAAATTGCTCGGCGTCAATATTCTGAGGGGGGAGCTTATCTATGGCATAGTCTATATCTCTCATGTTTCTCTCTCTGGCATGTCTTGCTGTACCCCGCGCAGGCCATGAAAGTCACTGTTTATAAGCAGCTCACTCCCGCAGTTGCACTAATATGGGCGGGTGTAGGCGGGTTGCCCCGCCTATATAGGTCCAGCATTATCATGGGAATCGGCTATTATAGCTGTTCCGGCTATTCGGGCGTAACTTCTACAATTACTTGGGCGTGTACCTGCGGGTGTATCTTAACTTTGACCGCGTGTTCCCCGACTCTCTTGATATGCGTATCAAGGAGGATTTTCTTTTTGTCGATGTCAAAGCCCGCTGCTGTAAGCGCCTCGGATATGTCCTTTGTCGTAATAGAACCGAAGAGTTTTCCCTCTTCACCGGCCTTTGCCGTTAGTTGGATTCTATGAGCAGACAATCTTGCGGCCATGGTGTCTGCGCTCACTTTGAGTTTTTTCAGCTTCTCAGCGATTATACGCTTTTCATGTTCCAGCATTTTAAGATTACGGGTATTTGCCTCAACTGCCAGATTTTTTGGCAGGAGATAGTTTCTTGCATATCCTCTTGCAACGTTTACAATTGCCCCCATGTCGCCAAGGTTAGCAACTTCCTCTTTGAGAATTATCTTTGTCAACTTCATTCTATGTACTCCTTTTTTTAACTTTCAGATTATTGCGATAGTATAGCATAATAGGTAAGTTTTTTTTTCAATATAAATTAATCATGGCGGCAGGGCACTGGTCTTTTCTTTTTTTGTTGGAAACGTATACACTTTCATCAGCAAGGTTTACTATGAACGCACTGCAATATATCTACTATTCGGCCTTCAGGTGGAAAAAACAACGTGCCTTAAAAAGGCGCGGGCGGCTCCCGCATCCGGTCGTAAGCATAGGCAATCTCACAGTAGGGGGAACGGGGAAGACCCCGGCTGCTGTTGTGCTTGCAAAAGAGGCCCAAAGGCGCGGCCTAACCCCCGTGATTCTTACTCGCGGCTATAAGGGCACTATCAAAGGCCCGTGTTTTGTATCACGAGGCAATGGCCCAATCCTGACCGCCAAAGAAGGCGGTGATGAGCCCGTGCTGATGGCCAACAGGCTGCCAGGCGTTGAAATCATCAAAGGCTCGAACAGATATGAGGCCGGTCTGCTGTCTGAACGCGGTGATTTCTTTATCCTCGACGACGGGTTTCAGCACTGGGGCTTGCACCGTGATGTTGATATTGTCCTCATTGATGGAATCAACCCCTTTGGAAGCGGTGGGCTTCTGCCCACAGGACGCCTCAGACAACCAATTGAAGCGCTCAAAAGGGCTGATTTCATAGTGAAAACCAAGATGCTGATTTCAACGAAGGAGCCATACACACCCGGGTATTTGATAAACGGCACTGCCATTCCGCCACCGGCCTCATCAGGGTTTATATATGGGGCAGCGCACACGCCGTCGCAGCTGCTTGGACTTGATGGCACAACATACCCGCTGTCGCATATTTCAGGCAGACGGGTACTGGCGTTTTGCGCTATTGGGAATCCAGCCGGGTTTAGCCAAACTCTCTTCTCTTTGGGCTCCTCCTTGGGCGCTGAGATAGTTCAAATGACGGCATTCAGAGACCACCACTACTACACAGATGCCGATGCACTAAAGATACGCAAAACTGCAGAGGCGTACCGTGCAGAATTAATACTAACCACAGAAAAAGACCTGTTAAAGCTGCCCAAAATTATGTCAGACGCGCTGGCGCTTTGCATAGATTTCACTATTGACGCTGGCTTTTATGATGAGGTATTTACTCTGGCGCTCTCCAAACAAATGTCAAACATTATTTACAGTAAGTAATAATAATTATTGACTATTGTGTAGTTTTATGGTATTATTAGTCATCGCAACGTTGGATTGCCACTTGGTATGAGTGTATTATGCAGTAACTTTCTGGGTTGCACTTGTTGGTTTTCAACTGAAGTTATTATTCACCCACAGCCTGAATCTGTAACTGATATATAACAACTGATGTGATATTATAATTACCATAAGGTAACATTGATCTATCACTGATGTCGCTGAGAATGGGAGGGTGGAAATGAAAGATGACATCAGAAAGACAAAAGGCCAGCTCATAGAGGAATTAAGTCAACTGCAGTTAGTAAGCGTTGAGCATAAGATATTGGCAGCAAGGTACAAGGCTGTAATCGAGTTTGCAAACGATGCCGTATTCGTAGCAGATATAGAAACTGGGATTATCATAGATGCAAACCTAAAGGCACAAGAGTTGACGGGCTACAGCAGGGAAGAAATCATTGGAATGCATCAGAGACAGCTCCATCCGGCTGAGGTATTGGATGAAAAAGGAGAGTTTTCAAAATCTTTTACGCGCCATGTAATCAACACACATGCAGTGGAGGAAGAAAAGATAATTCGTAAGGATGGGACTATCCTGGATGTAAGCATTAGCGCTGGGGTAATCGAACTCAGGACAGGGAAGTTAATAATTGGAATTTTCAGAGACATTACCGAACAAAAAAAGATAATATCTGAACTTAAGAGACATCAGGAAGATATGAAAAAACTCCTTACCATGTTAAACACCACCAATCATATCGCAAAGATTGGCGGTTGGACATTGACGCCGGGCACGATGGAAGTAACATGGACTGACGAGGTTTACCATATACATGAACTCCCGGTTACACA
Source organism: Candidatus Magnetominusculus xianensis (assembly GCA_001541255.1). Classification (GTDB taxonomy): domain Bacteria; phylum Nitrospirota; class Thermodesulfovibrionia; order Thermodesulfovibrionales; family Magnetobacteriaceae; genus Magnetominusculus; species Magnetominusculus xianensis. The sequence goes on along the minus strand of LNQR01000056.1, from coordinate 76,767 downwards.
GCCACCCGAATTCGTTAAAGCGATGGGGTATTACCCTGAAGAGGTTCGTTTCTTATTAATCGATAAGCTGCAGGAGTGTTTAACTACGGGCAAAACCATAAATATAGAATTACCGTTTACTACAGCTAAGGGCAATCACCTGTGGGTAAGTATAAATGCCATACCTGAACGCGAGAATGGCAATATAGTACGCATAATCGGCTCGTTTCAGGACATTACGCAGCGTAAACAGATGGAAGACCTTATAAGAAAAAATCCGGACATAATAGAGAGGCATGAGACTGAACAGGACAACAACGGCAACTGAAAAAAATCACAGTAGAAAAAAGAGTGGAGTTTATGGTTGAATATTACGGATGGGGTATTTAGTGAAACATATTGTATCATCTCTGCTATTAACGGTGCTGTTTTGTCTATCACTGCCTTCAGTGTATTGTGCTGAGAGGGCAATACCTGCCGGTAAACTTGGCGAAACTGTTGTGCTTGGACGGGAGATTTCATTAAATACTGCTGCGCACACGCTATCAAAACAATACACCGGTAATGTATTAAACTGCTCAAGCTGCCACCTGAAAAACGGCACAGACTTAAAGAACCTGACATATGTCGGAGTTGCCGCTGCTTATCCAGCGTTCTCTTCACGAGAAAACGCTGTTGTCACGCTTGCCGATAGAATCGCCTTTTGCTTCATGCGAAGTATGAACGGACTTCAACCTCCCCCTGACAGTACGCTTGTTACGGCAATCGCCGCATATATCACATGGCTTTCTGAGGGGACTGCCATTAAGATGAACCCTGTTGAGCCAAATGGGCCAAATGCGATGAGACGACTGAACGTCAACCCCAACACTGTTGACTTAGTAAATGGTAAGAAAGTCTATGATGCGCAGTGCGCCTCCTGCCACGCCGAAGACGGTCAGGGTGTTAAGACCATACAATTCCCTGATGCATCGCCGGGCGGCTGCCCACCCCTCTGGGGCGCTAACTCATACAACAAAGGCGCTGGCATGTATAAATTACAAACAGCTGCCTCTTTTATTAAGTCCTCCATGCCCTATGCCGCTGCTAATCTCAGTGAAAAAGATGCCATCGATGTTGCAGCCTATGTCAATTCAAAAGACCGCCCCGACTTTGACCTCAAAAAACATTTGCTTAAATCCGCGCCCCATGCTAAAGTAGCAGATTAATAGTTAATCTGAGGAGGCCGATACTGTGGTTATAAAAGAATTCATAAAAGAGCTTAAGCAGTGTCATTCAATGTTTCACGCCATAAGCGAACGGGCACTTATGGAATCCCTGCAAGTGTTCAGGACGTTTGAACTGAGGGAGGGGGAATCGGCCAGTATTGGCGGGTTTCACGGCGACCTGCTGTTTGTAGTGATTGGAAGGGTAGGGGTAGATGGCGGTAAGAAAGAGTTGACCCCGGGCGATACATTAAACAAACCGCTGCTGCTTCCTGAGCTGCCCAAGTTATTAACAATAACTGCGATTGAGGACTCATGGCTTTGCCATCTCGATGTTGACACATTTTCGTATCTGTCGGGATTAGAAGAGACCTTTGACGATATAAGGCGCGGCGCTAAGTACGATGCAGCGCTGTTGGATAAGATGAGGTTGAGTACGGCCTTCAGGCGGCTGCCGATTGAGTATATAGAAGACGCGGTTAAGAGCATTACTGAGGTTGATGTGAAGGCGGGGGAAGAGATAATCTCTGATGGAAAGGACATAAAGGCGTTTTATGTGCTGGCAGAGGGTAGGGCAGAGGTGTTGAGGCTAAACCCAGAGAGCGGCGAAATAGAAAAGACCGAGGAACTTGGCCCGGGTGATGAGATAGGCGAGGAGGCCATAATAATGGCAGCCAAAAGCCCCTGCACAGTGAAAATGCTTGAGGACGGCTGTGTATATGCGATGGACGTGCAGATGTTCAGGGAAATTCTTCAGAAGCCGCTTCTGGCTGAGGTTGCCCATGAAGTAGCAGTGGCGATGTACAAAAGTGGCATCGCGTTTATCGATGTGCGGTTTGTAGAGGAGTACGATGAGGCTCACATTGTGGGCTGCGTAAATATACCGTTATTTGATCTGATGAAACGCAGGGCAGAGTTTGATACAGGCAAACAATATGTGGTCTACTGCCGCAGTGGCAGGAGGAGTGCCGTTGCAGCATTTAAGCTAAAGCAGTTGAACATAAACGCAGTAAGTCTCAAAGGCGGCATAAAGGCATGGCCGTATAATGACTTATTAGAACCAGTATCTTAAATAAATCAGGAGGCAGGAATAACATGAAGAAAGTTTATTATGTATTAGTGTGTGCGGTGGTAATTTTTGCAGTGAGCAGCGCGTATGCGGCAGAAGGGATTAAGGTGGACATCCCTGTAGTGTTTAAGGACGCTAAAGTCGTATTTAATATGGACCACCTTGCCTTTGACGGGGATAAACCAGTAGGTATTAAATACATGCTGCTTATGAGAGAACGTATGAAGGAGACAAAGACAACTAGAATAATTGGCATATTTCACGGCGATGCGGCCTATATGACGCTTACAGATGAGGCATACAACAAGTTCAGAAAAATAAATACAGGCAATCCCTACAAGAAACTGATAGCAGACATGGTAGCCATGGGGATAGAGCTTGAGGAGTGCATGGTCTCAATGATGGCACACGGCTGGGTAAACTCAGACCTGCTTCCGGGGATTAAGGTAAACGGCGGCGCGGTATCCAGATTGATTCAGCTTGGGCAGGAGGGGTATGTAACAATACACCCATAGGTTTTGGGCTAACCATATTATGCCTCAATGTGAGGATATTGAGGATGTCATTGAGTTATGTTATAATGACATGTAGGAAGTGACTTACCGTTTTTTTGGAGGAAGATATCAGCATTGGCAAACGAAAGGAAGACAGAGGTTATTGTTCGTTCTCACTTTGATAACTACAAAGGCTATGTTGACATAGAAGAGCAGCGTTCAGAAAATCCTAAAATAAATAAACTATTAAAAACAGCATCGAAAAAAGGAAGTGGACATGGGTACCCTGAATTTATAATTACACTGAAAGAAAACCATGATTTACTTATAGTTGTCGAATGTAAAGCTGACACATCAAAGCATGAAAGCCCAAATAGAGATAAGTATTCTGAATACGCAGTTGACGGGGCATTGCTTTATGCATCATATCTTTCAAAAGATTTCGATGTCTTGGCTATAGCTGTTAGTGGACAGACGATTCAGCAACTTAAAGTCTCTCATTTCTTACAATTAAAAGGCAGTAAAAAGGTTACTCCGATTTTTAGCGGCAACCTGCTTTCAGTAAATGATTACTTAAGTGGATATTTAATAAGCGATGAAAAGCTTAGTCAGGACTACAATATTCTTTTAGAATTTACAAAGAAGTTAAACGATAGATTACATTCCTATAAAATATCAGAAAAATATCGTAGTCTATTAATAAGCTGTATTTTGATGGCATTAGAGAATAGGAGATTTAAAACTACTTATCAATCGTATGGACCATCAGATACAAAAGAATTAGCTGAGAATCTTGTGGATACAGTAGTCAGGGAATTAAAAAATTCAGACATTAGAAGTGATTATCTTGATAACCTAAAGGTTCAGTTTGGTTTTATTAAAACTGACACTTCACTTTCTACAAAAAAAGACGTGCTTAAAGAATTGATCTCAGATATTGATAAAAATATAAACTCATTTATTAAAACTCATAAATACATTGATGTTCTTGGTCAGCTATATATTGAATTTCTCCGATATGCCAATAGCGATAAAGGATTGGGAATAGTCCTCACCCCTCCTCATATTACAGAACTATTTGCCGAATTAGCACAGGTAAATAAAAATAGTATAGTTTATGATAACTGTACTGGCACAGGAGGCTTTTTAATTAGTGCAATGAAAAAAATGATTGAAGATGTAAAGGGGGATAGTGAAACAATCTATAGAATAAAGAAAGAACAGTTGATAGGTGTGGAATATGCCGCAGATATCTTTGCATTGGCTGTATCAAATATGTATATTCATCAGGATGGAAAGACTAATATCATAAATGGAGACTGCTTTGATTCTGATATTATCAAAGTAATAAGAAGCAAAAAGCCGACAATTGGGTTACTAAATCCACCCTACAAAACTCGTAAGTACGAAACAGAAGAACTAGAATTTGTTTTAAATAATATGGAATGTTTAGCCGATGGCGCAAAGTGCATAAGTATTGTCCCTATGCAAAGTGCATTAGCGCAAAGTGGTAAGGTATATGAACTAAAAAAGAAACTAATAGAGAATCATACGTTAGAGGCAGTTTTATCAATGCCAAATGAATTATTTTTTAATTCAAAGGTTGGAGTAGTCTCTTGTATCATGATATTTACTGCACATATACCCCATCTAAAAAATAAAGAAACTTATTTTGGGTATTACAAGGATGACGGTTTTGTAAAGCGTAAAATACAAGGACGAATCGATGCTTACGGAAAGTGGAATGAGATAAAAGAAAAATGGACAACATATTATATAAACAGAAAATCTGAACCAGGATTTAGTGTCAATAAGGTAGTAACAGCTAAAGATGAATGGTGTGCTGAAGCATATATGGAGACAGATTATTCGAAATTAACAAGGGATGATTTTTATAAAACTGTCAGGATGTATGTTTTATTTAATGAATTATTTTTAAAAAATGAATAGGCTCATTCCCATAAAGGCGCTATTTACTCCTGTATATGGAGTTAATCTCGAATTCATAAATCTTGAAGAATGTAATAAGGAAGATTTGGATAGTATAAGATTTATTTCTAGAACAGAGCAAAACAACGGTATTTCTGCTTATGTAAAAAAAACAGATGAAATTAAACCCAATCCGGCACATACAATTTCAGTTGCTGTTAGTGGTTCGGTGTTAGCGTCTTTTTATCAGGATGAAGAATATTATAGCGGAAGAGATTTATATTACCTTAGTCCGAAAAAAAAAATGAGTAAAGAGGAAATGCTATTTTATGCTTATTGTATAAAACTCAATAAATATAGGTATAATTATGGCAGAGCAGCAAATAAAACATTAAAAGATATTCTTGTTCCTGCCGAAATGCCAATACAATTTAAAAATATTTTACTGAATACAATTCTGATTCCTTCGGATGAAAAGCTATTCAAAAAACACATTGAATTACAAACTGAAAAATGGCAGTGGTTTCAACTACAACAACTTTTTGATGTTAAGAAGGGAAAACGATTGATAAAAGCTGATATGACACAAGGCACTACCCCTTTTGTTGGGTCTATCGACTCAAATAATGGATACAGAGAATATATTGGTCAAGAGCCAATTCATAAGGGTAATACTATCACTGTAAATTATAATGGTTCTGTAGCAGAGGCATTTTATCAGCCTGAGCCATTTTGGGCATCAGATGACGTGAATGTACTCTATCCAAAATTTGCAATGAATCCATTCGCTGCCTTATTTTTAGTAACACTAATAAAATTAGAAAAATATCGTTTTAATTATGGTCGTAAATGGCACATAGGCCGGATGGAAATATCAGAAATAAAGCTTCCCGTAACTATTGAAGGCAATCCTGATTTTGATTTTATGGAAAATTATATAAAATCGTTACCATATTCGAGTTCATTATGAGCCTCACGAAGTAATTTGAATATTGATTGGAATTCCTTATAAAACATTCGCAAGGGTACTTGACAAGTATGAGGAGATAGGAGGATATTAGGAAATGGCTGCTGTCTTACGCCCGGCAGTAGTTTGCCTCGTAGCAGCCCAGCTCCTTTATCGCCGGGTTTGTGCCGCAGATAGGGCATTCGGGGTTTCTGGGGACTTTTACTTTTCTGAAGTTTGTCTTTAGGGCGTCGTATATCAGGAGCGTGTTCTTTAGGACATCGCCTTTGCCGAGGATTAGCTTTAGGACTTCCATCGCCTGTAGTGTGCCGATTATTCCCGGCAGTACACCAAGCACTCCCCCCTCCTGACACGATGGCACAAGCCCCTCTGGCGGCATCTCCTCAAATAGGCATCTGTAACAGTGCCCCTCTCCGGGGATTATCGTTGTCACCTGCCCCTCAAATCTCAATACAGCTCCGCTTGACAGCGGCTTTCCCGCTAACACACATGCGTCGTTTACAAGGTATCTCGTAGGAAAGTTGTCGCTTCCATCTATCACTATGTCGTAGTCTTTTATATAGCCAATGATGTTCTCAGGTGTCAGGCGCTCTTTTATCGCGACTATCTCTACATCGGGGTTTAATGCCTCAAGGACGCCCTTTGCCGATTCCACCTTCGGGATTCCTACGGTCTTTGTGCTGTGAAGTATCTGGCGCTGAAGATTGCTCAAATCCACCATGTCGTCATCGACTATGGCAATCCTGCCCACGCCCGCCGCAGTCAGATAATAACTAATCGGACAGCCAAGCCCTCCTGCACCAATTAAAAACACCTTCGCCGCTGAAATCTTTGCCTGTCCCTTTCCTCCTACCTCCGGCAATATGATATGCCGACTGTAGCGTATCATCTGGTCGTCTGTAAACTGGTCTTCAGTAAACCCCACGACCTGCTAATCCCTCTCTTTCCTTATCAATATTATCCAATCTGTATCGTTTACTTTATCAACTGACAGTACACGCTGACCGTGGTCCTGCATTGACCTTGGAATGCTCGCTGCCGCTTCCGGATAATTCAGCAGTATCTCCAGCACTTCGCCCGTGTTCATCGATTCGATTGACAGTTTTGACCTTACAAACGTATACGGGCATTTCAGCCCCCTTATGTCTATCCTCTTGTCAGGTATTATCTCTTCCATGCCTTGTCACGCCTCCTGTGCTGCTAATTATATTCTTTATCTTCTACTCGAATGAACCTTGTCTTAGCGGCAACTACCGGAGTCTTGTCTATCTCTCTTACTGCGTTTACTATGTCCCGTTCTTTTGCCTTGTGGGTCAGGACTACCAGCGGGACTGCTTCTCCCTCTCTTCTTCCTTTTTGTATGACGGCTGATATGCTGATATTGTGTTCCCCTAACACGCCGGAAATCTTCGACAGTACGCCCGGCTTGTCAACAACTGTGAATCTGAAATAGTACATAGTCTCTATGTCTGATATGTCCTTTATTTTAAACCCTGTACCAGCGTTTTGAGCAGCATTTAAAAATGAGCAGCCCCTTCTTTCACAACTGGTTTCACCCCTGCTGGCAATATCAATTATATCGCTGACTACGGCACTGCCTGTTGGCATATCCCCGGCGCCGCGCCCGTAGTACATCGTCTCACCTACGGCATCCCCGACAACATAAACGGCATTAAGCACATCGTCTACCTTTGATATAAGATAGTCCTCCGGCAGCATCGTTGGATGCACACGCAGCTCTATCTCCGAGTCCACAACCTTTGCTATTGCAAGCAGCTTTATCTTATAGCCAAGCTCAGAGGCATAAGCAATATCCTCCGGCGTTATAGCCGTTATGCCTTCTTTGTATACCTTATCAAATGACAGTCCAATGCCGTATGACAGCGATGCAAGCAGCGTCAGCTTATGGGCTGTATCTATACCCTCAATATCAAACGTTGGGTCAGCCTCTGCATAGCCCAACCGCTGGGCGTCTTTTAGTACCATATCAAACGGTGCGCCTTCTTTTGTCATGCGCGTCAGGATATAATTTGACGTACCGTTTATTATTCCATAAATGGACAGGATATTGTTTGCCGCAAGCCCCTCACGCATTACCTTTATGATGGGGATTCCACCGGCTACGGCTGCCTCAAACCCAATACTCCTGTGTTGAGCATCTGCCTCAGTGAATATCTCAGTGCCATGTGTTGCCAGCAGTGCCTTGTTGGCCGTTACGACATGCTTACCATTTTTTAGCGCTGCAAGCATGAATTTCTTTGCCGGTTCTATGCCCCCGATTAGCTCAACTACGACATCAATGGCGGGGTCGTTTATGATCTCAAAGGCGTCAGTTGTCAGCACTCCCTGTGGGATTGCAACGCCGCGGTCACGTTCTGTATCAAGGTCGGCTATGCGTCTGAGGATGATTTTTTTGCCTGTGCGTCTTTCTATCAACCCGGCGTTCTGAAGGATTATCCTTGCAGTGCCGCTTCCTACGGTGCCAAACCCTATGATCCCGACATTTACGGACTGGACGGCTTGACTCATTTTGCCAGCAGCCTTTTGATGCCCTTCAGGGCCTGCTTTATCCTGTGTTCGTTTTCCACTATCGCAAATCTAACATAACCGTTGCCGCTGTCTCCGAACCCTATGCCCGGTGATACTGCTACTTTGGCCTCTTTTATCATCAGTTTACAAAAGTCCAGAGAACCCAGTGACTTGAACTCTTCAGGGATTTCAGCCCACACAAACATGGTTGCCTTCGGTGCAGGTATATGCCATCCGGCGCGGTTGAGGCCGTCTATGAGTACATCCCTGCGGCTTTCATAGGTCTTGCGAATATCCTCTACGACTGTCTGGTCTCCCCTGAGGGCCACAATGGAGGCTATTTGAATAGGCTGGAACATGCCGTAATCAAGATAGCTTTTAATCTTCGTCAGTGCGCCGACTATTTCGCGGTTACCGCAGCAATACCCTACGCGCCACCCTGCCATCGAGTAGCTCTTTGTCATCGAGAAAAACTCCACGCCTACGTCAAGCGCACCTTTTGCCTGAAGGAAACTTGGCGCCTTGTAGTCATCAAACACAAGGTCGGCATACGCAAGGTCATGGATTACCATGAGGTCGTTTTCTTTTGCAAAATCCACTACCTTCTGAAAAAAATCTACACCTACTACCTCTGTTGTTGGATTGTGAGGGAAGTTGATTATGAGGACTTTTGGTCTTGGCCATGTGTTTTTATATGCCTTTTCCATCTCGTCAAAGAAATTTATGCCGGGGCCGATTGGGATATTCCTTACCTGCCCTCCGGCGATTATTACGCTGTATGGGTGAATAGGATAAGCAGGTGTCGGCGTAAGGGCAACATCCTGCGGTTCAATCATGGCAAGTATCAGGTGGCTCAGGCCCTCTTTAGAGCCTATCGTAACAACTGCATTTTCATCCGGGTTAAGGCTGACGCCATAGCGCCTGTCGTACCACTCGCAGATAGCCATTCTTAGCTGAGTGATTCCGCGGGAGGCCGAGTACATGTGATTTTTCGAGTTCTTCGATGCCTCGCGCAGCTTGTCGATGATATGTGGCGGTGTAGGCATATCGGGATTGCCCATCCCCAGGTCGATGATGTCCTCACCGCGCCGCCTTGCCTCCATCTTCAGATTGTTCACAATCGCAAAGACATAGGGCGGTAGTCTTTTTATTCTATTAAATTCAAACATGCGCTTATTATACAACAATGAGTTCATTTATGTAATAAAATTTTTTAGAATTTTTTTTGGGGTGACAAGTTCACTCGATTATTTTCAACAGTGCGTGAGGCTATTCCCGATAGAATATGCCAGACATTTGACAAGACATTTGAAACCATTTGACGTAACGTACTAATTTGGCATACTATTACCGGTGATGAACAAACAGGAAGTCCTATATTACTTAAAGCGTGAGATTAACACCATGATGGTCACAAGGCATGAAAGTGTCGTCACCTTGTGGTGCCCGCTAAACACAAAGCAAAGCGAGACCGACCTTAATAATCCATATTTGCCGATGCTTGAGTATGCTAGGCATATACTGTGCCTCCTGTTTTTTGTACCGGTGCCGGAGCGTATTCTGGTAATTGGGCTTGGCGGGGGGACTATTCCCACTGCCCTTTGTGCCGCAGCTGAAGGGGCAGTCATAGATGTCGTCGAAATAGACACTGAGGTTGCTGCCATAGCGGAGAGATTTTTTCACTTCAGACCGTCCAACCGTCTCAGGCTCTTTCTTGGTGACGGAGCTGTCTTCGTTCAGGAATCGAAAGCGCTCTATGATGTCATAATCTTAGATGCCTACACGGGGGCACACATATCTGACTCAGTCTGTTCTGAGGCGTTTTATTCCGGTGTATCACACCGCCTCACAGACAGAGGTATTGTGGCAGTGAATATAATTACCGGCAATAAGGCGTTATTCAGGAACAAACTCAGGCTTCTTCACGGGGTGTTTGGAAGTATATCTACGTTGGATTGTAAGGGTTCAAAAAATACCATTGTATTTGCTGGTAAAAAAAAGATACATAAGTCCACTTTGTTGCAAAATGCCGAATTAGTCGAGCCAAGGTTCCCTGCGGGTTTTCGCCCTTCGGCACTCATAGAACAATTTAAGGGTGTGCCTCTCTTTGAGAAGGCTAAGTGGCAATTGAGCAATATGTGCAAACATGGGCGCTGACCTTAAATTGTCATACTCTTAAGCTGGCCTGTAAAGGCTGGCCCCATAAGCAGAATTACCAGTTAGTTCTTCTATAAAATGGCATTTATCTGGTCAACTAACTCTACAAGCTGCTGACACTTGTCGTTAAACTCCCTGACCATCGAAAGGATAATGGGTTTAACGTCTGCACCCTGCATTAACGAGGCAAATACATCAGAGCGCTGAGACTTAAAGTACTTATACATCCAATTTGCCGATGGCTTCAGCCCCAGCTTAGTGCAATTGTCCTTAAGTTCTTGAATTTCCTTGTGCTGTGTCGAAAGGTTCCACGGCCCAATTATCCCAAAATACCAGTTTTCAACATTATCCCCAACGCCGCCCATAACGCATATTGCAAACCGAAAGAAATTATCCCCCTGATATGATGGATTGACTATCTCTATGCGCTGTGCCTTGTAGTGGTCCTTGTTTGGTATCTTTGAAATACCGTAGTTGGCGGCACATTTTTCAGCGTCAAATGCATCCTGAAATAATCTCTTGTGATGTTCGAAGGATATTTCTGGAAATAGACCTACTAACTCCCTGATAGCAAAATAATTGTCCGAGGTTGCTAAATCCTCTATCATCTTTTTACGCGGATTCTCCATGATTATATTCCCCCTTTATAGTTCGTTTATGATTTCGATATACTGGATAATTGACTGCTTTAATTTCTGAGGAGTTATGGTCGCCACTGTCCCTTCTAACCAGTTTTTTACGTCACGCTTATATGACAATAACCTTGTCTTCCCCAGTTTCAGTTCAATCTCAGAACGAGTAAACTCACCCTCTGAATCAAATGCGGCCTCTGATGGCTCATCTCCACGAATCGTTAGATAAAACACCCCGCCATCCCTGTTTATGTCTTCATACCGCTCTTGCCATAACTTAAAATGCCTGCTCAACTGACCGCTGCGTATCCCTGTGTATATCTTATTTTCAATGAAAAAACCAATATTCAAGCGATCATTGCAGATTCTCAGGTCTATCTGTTCAGCTTCACGCTCAACATGCCAGTTTGGGTTAGGTATATCGCCCTTATAAAACCCAGGCACCTTCTCACCTATCATCCTAAGAAAACTGTCTAAAAAAAGCCTTCCCTGCCCATGACTGCCATACGGGCTTAACAGCCCATATAGAAATGGGGTATGAAATTCAGCCTCTTTGGTCTCTATGCCTAATACCCTGAAGGAGTTCCACTCCGGTGCATGTTCACGCCGATGGATTGCCTCTTCCTCCATATATTCTTGTATCTTTGGTTTTAAATCTTTAAAAGTAAGGAGTAAACTGGTTTCCTGCTGCTCCTTCACTATGTCGATAATGCTTACTAGGTTTGTGATATCTACAAGTTTTCTGTTTTGATATTCTTGTATTATTGGTTTTAATTCTCCAAATTTAGTTAGTGATAATTCGGCTTGCTGCTTTTTCGAAGCACTGAGAGTTTTCACCAGTCTGTTTACGAACTTAGTAGTAAGCACCAACAATTCTCCTCTGTCTTAACATCTCTATGAATCACTGCTTAGAATTGAACTATCGGGATTGTATAACTTGACAGGAGAGAATGTCAAGCGTTTAGTCTGATTTATGTTGAGCGTCTGCATTTAGTGTGATGTGTCAGTGTTTTGAACTGTCTCTTATGAGCTTGTCGTCTTCCCAGACGAGCTGTTTTGTCTGCCCGTTTGGATAGCTCATCATGCCTGGGCCGTGTTTCTTATCGTTTCTGAATTTACCCGTATATGTGCTGCCGTCTTTGTCGGTTAATGTGCCGCCGCCTTCTTTCATGCCGTTTTTAAACTCCCCTGAGTACGTCTGACCGTCTGGTGTGTGCAGGGCGCCGAAACCGTCTGGCTTGTCGTCTTTGAACTGTCCTTCATATCTGTTGCCGTTAGGCCATGTATAGGCGCCTTTTACAAACTTCCCATCAGTTAATATCCCCTCATATCTGGAGTTGTCCGGCCATGTGAGGATCCCGGCTCCGGTCATCATGTTGTTCTTATATTCACCTTCGTATTTCCTGCCGTCGGGAAACAGATACGTACCATAGCCGTCTCTTTTGGAGTCCTTCATGCCGCCCGCATATTTGCCTCCATCAGGGTAGACATACACACCTTGTCCGTTTGTACAATCCCCGGATATGCAGTCAGACACGACCGTCCCAACGGCGCTGTGAAAAAACACTATGCTTAATATCAGTACAATTCCGATTCTTTGTGTCATTTTAGTTCCTTTTCTGTGACAACCTTGTTTTTCCCAGTCTTTTTTGCTAAGTACAGGGCATTATCTGCCCTTTCTGTCACAGTTTTCACCGTATCTCCCTTTTGAAACGTGCTTATTCCTACGCTGATAGTAAATGATAGTTTTTGGTCGCCAAACTTTTCACCCAACACATAACAGGATAGTTCGATTGCCCTGCATATTTCGGTTCCCTTTTTCACGGCGTTTTTCAGCGATGCATTAGGCAGTATCAATGTGAACTCCTCTCCGCCGTATCTGGCCAGAAAGTCCTCTTTTCTTATCAGCTCCTTGCACTGTCTTATCAATGCCACAAGGACGCTGTCGCCTATTTGATGACCATAGGAATCGTTGATTTTTTTAAAATTATCCACATCCATCATCAGTAATGCAAACGGGGCATTGGATATTACGCTCTTGTCAACGAGTTTCTCCAGGTAATTGTCCATGGCCAGGCGATTGTATGCCCCTGTCAATCCATCTGTCATTGAGGCGGTTTGAGCCTTTTCAAGGTCGCACTTGAGGGCATTTAGTTCTCTGGTCAGAATCTCTATTTGTCTCTGGCCGGAGGTCTGTTTTTCTCTTATAACTACCTGCATATGCTCTACTTCGCTTTTGATGCTGTCCTTGATTTTCTTTATATCGTCAAGGAGCGTGATGTTGCCTATGGCTATGCTTTTGTCATAGATTTTTTGATTAAACTCGATATTTTCTTCGTTGATAACAGAAAGGCCCTTTGTCAGGAGGTCTATGATACTTTTGAGTTCGTTTTCTCGTTCCTTAAAATAGCTCTTTTTGTTATTAATATAATTTATTATCGCATCTTTGCCGCTGTCGAATGCGGCTTCTATCCTGCTTATTTTATTGCTTAGCGAGAACTCTCCACTGAGGGTGTCCATCTGTTTTTTGAACTTGTCGGCGTCGAGTTCTTTAATATCGAAAGAAAAGTCCTTAATCAACACCAGCAGGGACTTGAGCGCTTGTTGAAACAGTTGTCTCTGTCCGGCACACTCGTCGAGCTTTTCTGTGAGTGATTCCTTATCGCTGTCGTCTTTTTTCGTAAAAAAAAATCCCAAGTTAACCCCCTGAATTAACAGCTCAATATCTGCTTTTTTTCCCAACTGTGCAGCCTATGACACTCCCGTCATAATCAAACATGATGGTGGCATTTTCGGGGCATACATCCGTGCCCCCATATACATTATACGTAAGAGGTACGGCGAGAATGCACTGTAGCACTTCACCTTTTTTGGTCAGCACAGTCTTTCCCTCCTTGCATTGGATATATCCCTTGCCCCCAGCTATGGGCAGCGTTTTGGCAGCATATCCCCCCGACACAGACAATGCCAATATTATAACTGAAACTACCGTCACAAGCAGCGCTTTCACAGTCATTGCTTACCCCTTTGTTGATATATTAGACAGCTATTATTATAACAACAACTGATGCTGTAGTAAATAGTTTTTCTGGCTAATCAGAACAATGCATTTATTTCTATGTCCAGAATTTTATATCGTGTTCCAGAATCGTCCTGATCCTGAGTTTAAAAAGAACCCTACTCGAAGATATCCTTAATATGAACTTGTAAGCCTTCTATGACTTTAGACGTAACTGTTCCATCTATGCCAGCCACTGAATGTAACTTATATTTGTTGTCTTCTATAATTAATATATCTATGGTTTGTAGTTCAGGTATAACAATCCAGTACTCAGGTACTCTGTACTTCTCATAAATTGCCTTCTTGACTTCAATATCCTTTTCATAACTACCAGAAGATACTATTTCGCATACCATATCGGGAACTCCTCTTATCCAGTCCTGAAAGATAGCCATATTCTCTTTCTTAATGAATATTATATCGGGTTGAAGACGATTAACCCCTTCCTCAAAGATTATATCCAATGGTGAATAATATACTTTTCCTAGTTTATTTGTTTTTACATAATGGTGAATTATGTAGTTTAAATTGCTACTAATATCCTGATGTTTCCCAAACGGACTCTGACCAATGACTTCCTCTCCATTGATGATTTCTGTTAAGTCAAAATCTCTGGTCTGCATAGATGATGTAGTATATCATTTGGGTTGAAGGTTTGTCGATGATGGTATTCATCTGACACAATACTTATTAGCTAAATATTTAGGTTTAGGGCCGTGATTCTCAAAGCATATGAGACACCACATGACCGTCGCAGGTATCATGCTTACGAATAGACCGTAGCCTTGTAACGCCGTAGAAATGAAACCAGTTCCTTTGTTGTGTCTATTTTACAAATTTTGGGAGTCATCAAGTAAATAGCTGAAATTTTATAGAAAACCTGCTGGTATTCTATTTCATTAATGTTACTTTTATGTAACATCAATTTATTTCTCATGACTTATTATGGTGAAATATATTTCACAAGATAAATTTCGCTTGACTTTTATTTTTCTCTTATGGTAACTTCCAATCGAAGGAAAGTTCGGAATTACCGAGGAGGATTAGGTGGATTACATAAGTCGTGTTGCGATTCTCAGAAAGTGGTCCCTTGCACGATTTTTGCAGTCAGTCAGTCAGTCAGTCAAAAGAGTGTAACTCATCCTTAGTAGAAAAGAAATATTTTTTTACATATCAGATAGTTTCTTTTTTTAAATACACATTGAGCTGTAACCATTTCGCTTGGGTATCTAATCATAATCTTTTTAAACATATAAGTGTGCGTTTTTTACATGAAAGCGCTCATACGGAGTGTGGAAGTGAATGGTCGCATTACTAATAAACACATAAGTATGTATATATATTTATTTTATAAACCTCTACCTTTGGGTAGGTTATCTGAAATAATTTAGACAGTATAGGGAAGGAGACCACCATGAAGAAAATTTATAAAGTGTTATGTGTTGTATTGATTGGAATTATGTTCACTGGCTGCGCAACATCTGGACAGAGCTTATTGAATCCAGAGACAAGTGTAACCGGCGGAGGTAGAGTGACATCCTCATCGGCAAATCAAATAATGAGTGAAGGTTTTGAGTTTTATGATGATGAAAAATTGTTCTCTTTATTAGACCCTGAGAACAAATCTAATCTTCAAGATAAATCTTTTTCAACCTTGACTGAACCCGACAAAGCTAAATTCATAAACCTCGCATTCTTTAATGCCAACAAATTTTATGAAGAAAAGCATCGTTCACAAATTCAAGATCAGCTAAAAATTGCATCGGATCAAAGATGTAACCTATATAATAGTTATCTGAAACGAATAAGCACGTATTATAATGCCTCTTTTGGTGTATTGTCCACGATATTTGGTGGAGTAGGGGCGATAGTAACCGGCAACGCATCGAGACTTCTATCAGGAATGGCAGGAATATCCAGCGGTGTCAAAGAGGAATTATCTCAATCATTATTTTCCTCGATTACTACATCGGTTATAGTTCCTGGTATCGAGAAAAAACGGGAAGAAATTTGGCAAGGTATCCTGAAGAAACGTAATGATAAATTGGATACTTATACAGTTCAGGGAGCAATTGCAGATGTAATTATATATCATGGCGCTTGTAAAATAGATACAGGGTTAGATTACGCTCAAAAAACCATCCAACTAAGCAAAGATGCTGGGCTTACACAGTTTCAGGAAACCATGAAAAAGCTTGGTTACGATGTTAAAGTGGCGCCATCTGATGCTACTGATAAAACTAAACCTAATACTGATAATGTGACTACAGACTTATCGGATAAAGGTAAGGCACCCGAAGGAGCTAAATCAGCTACTGATGCAGGTAAACGCTAAAATTGTAGAGGTGAAGGGGATAGGTCATTTTGCCTGTCCCCATGAATTATCTGAATATCAGGTATCTTAACATTGTTAAGGTATTTGTTAATTTATCTATGGAGGAGAAGAGATGGCTAATTTCTACACAGACGTTATTGTTAAGGATTCACGATTCGAGAGTGTTAATCGAGTTGGTGATTTAAATCTTTTAGAACCTATCACACGCGGGAAAGTACAAGCAATCATTTCTGATGCAAAAGCTCACGGAGTTGATCTGATGGTTTTTGAGACATACAGAAGTCAGGCACGCCAGGATGAACTATTTAAACAAGGCGCTACTAAACTTCGTATTGTTGGCGTGCATCATTATGGGCTTGCCTGTGACATCGTAAAAAGTATTGGTGGAGACCCCTCATGGAAAGGAGGTTTTTCCTTACTTGGACGCTTGGCTCACCAACACGGTCTTATATGGGGGGGAGATTGGGGTAACCCGACCATTCATCACAATTTTATAGATGCTGTACATGTGCAAAGGTGTTCCATAATACGTCAGGCTTCCCTTTTTAGAGGAGAATGGTATCCTGACAATGCTTATGAACCTTACAATAATGGGTAAAATTGCACATGAAAGGTAAATTCTTCATTAGTGGGATTTATTTCTCGATTTAGAGGACTATACGTTAAAGTTGATATTATATAGCTTGGGTGGACATGGTGGTGTAACGGCATTCAGGATGCTTGCTGCGGCAGCATTGCTTGATGGCAAACACTCCCTGTCTATCCCGTATCTGAGGGGAGATATGATTGATAAAAAGTTGGAAAAGACGAGTATCTTTCAATTTATTAAATACATGAAAGAGACAGTCATTGCTATAAGAATTGTCTTCTTGTGTGAAAGAGGGGTTGCATGGGAATTGTTAGGCAGATTATTCAAACAGTTGGATACAATCGTTGTTATTGGATTCATAGGTCAACATAAGAATATTATTTTTCATTACAAAAAATCACTATGTGTTCATAGAGTGGAGGATGTTTGATGGTACTGGATAAAAGAATCCCTTTCTACGAAGAGTTACATGAGGATGATATACAATGGATTCTTAACAATGGAATAGAAAGGATGTTTGCAACCGGAGTTGTAATTATTCAAAAAGGAGAACTTATTGATTGTATTTATGTCATCATAGATGGTTTTGTTGGATTATATGTTGAATCAGACAGGCAAATATCGACTTTAGGGCCAGGCGAACTGTTAGGAGAACGTTCATATTTAGAAGGGGAACCTTTTTCATTTTCAGCAATAGCAGAGAATGAAGTACATATAATCATCCTACCAAGAGACAGTCTGAATTCAAAACTCAGTTCAAAATCTGATTTTGCAAATAGATTTTATAAAACAATTGCAATTTCAATATCACATAGATTGAGAGATTCGGTAGGACATCTAACTCACTTGCTTCAGCATGGGAAAGTTAAAGAATATAACAATGCTTGGAATACTATTTCAGAAAATATTTCTGATTTAAAAGAAATATTATCAAACGTTAATAAGGAGTTATTAAATAATGATATAACGCAAGATAAAAAGGAATACTTGTGCTCATATTTTGATAATTTTCACGTTTTATTAAACACAGTTATTGGAGAAGATTCACATCTTAACGTTCATATTAAAGAAACAATAGGATTTAATTGTCAAAAGGAACTTTTTCCTTACATTTTATTAACAAATACTTTAGAGAGAATGTATGTTAAGCCGCTGGGATATGCCGGTGATTATTTGACAATAAAAGAAATGTATGATAATAAACCATCAGGTAAAACTCCACTAGGTACTATGCTGGATAATTGTGTTTTAAATTGGCCTGCTGCACATGCTGTTAGAAATAGGAGAATAATACTCGTTGAAGAAATTAAATCATTGATAGAATCATCAAATGGAAATGAAGTAAATATTGCGAGCATAGCATGTGGACCTGCTGAGGAAATATTTGATGCTTATAAAAACATTGATAACTCTAATATACTTAAAACTACATTGTAGGATTATAGCCGAGACAATAGACGAACTCAAAATAAGAGAACGAGCAATCGGCATAGCACCTGTAGGTTGTGCGGTGTTTGCTTACGACTACTTTAATTTCGATTTAATAGAATGCGCTCACGGACGACCACCAGCAGTAGCCACTGCGTTAAAAAGGATACATCCAAATTCTATAGTCTTTTCTTATCAAGGCGATGGTGATCTAGCGGCTATTGGTACAGCAGAGATAATTCATGCTGCAAACAGAGGAGAAAATCTGTCGATATTTTTTATCAATAACGCCACTTATGGAATGACCGGCGGGCAAATGGCACCAACGACACTTCTGAACCAGCAGACTACTACCAGTCCAAGAGGAAAAAAAGCCACTGTAGAAGGATATCCATTAAAAGTTGCCGAACTAATTTCAAGCATTGATGGTGCTGTATTCGTAGCACGCACATCTTTGGACACTGTGAAAAATTTAATGGAAACAAAGAAACTGGTAAAAAAGGTGTTTGAAAATCAAATAAACTGCAGAGGTTTTAGTTTTTTGGAGATTTTGTCTCCATGTCCAACAGATTGGCATATCGAACCGGAAGACTCTCTTAAATGGATTCAGACGGATATGATTAAGGTTTATAAAACTGGTATCCTTAAGAGTTAAAGGGTAGGGTATACCCCGCTGGCAGTCATCACCGGGTCAGCCTCAACCCTTCTTGAAAGAAACATGGCCTTAGATTCGGGACAGAAGCATGAACTGCTTCTATCCATATACGAGGAGGCTGAACATCTTAATCAGATCATCAGAAATATGCTCAATAAAGGAGGTACTTTATCGCGCTGGATGTTGATGATGTATATTGCAAGGTGATTGGGGAGAGGTTAAGTGATTTGGTTTGAGGGGGGATGCCTTCATAATGTTTTGTAGACAAAGATAAATATCATCCATATATGTTATAGTCAAGGTATATCTCAGGAGAAGGGGAGTGTGGATGCCACATTATCACGACATAACCTTAAAAAGTATCCTTAAAGACGTACCGAAGAGATTTATGAAGTTACTGACGGGATTTGAGACTGTAAATCAAATAGATGTGCAGTTTCCTGAGATTAAATACAGGCAACCTGACCTAGTATTAGAACTTCCTGATAACTCGATTTTTCATGTAGAATTACAATCCGATAACGACAACAACATGGATTGCAGGGAACTAGACTACTGCTGCATGATATATTGTAAGTTAAGAAAAAACATCCGACAGGTGGTTTTATATGTGGGTAACAGTAAAATGAACATGAGAAATGAAGTTAAGCTGCAAGATTTAGTTTTTTCATTTAAAACTATCGATGTTCGAGAGATGGACTGCAACTACTTAATGGAGAGTAATGACCCTGGAGATGTTGTGTTATCAATATTATGCAAGATGGAAGATGCCGACATTTCCATTAAGGGAATACTTACGAGGTTGGTAGAATTACCAGAAAGCTATAGAGAGGGGTATATCCTGAAATTGTTAAATCTCTCCAGGCTTAGGAATTTAACGACAACAGTAAAAAGGGAGGTAGAGAAGATGCCAGTGACAATTGATATCACCAAAGATGAGTTGTATTTGAACGGGGAACAGAGGGGGAAACTTGAAGGATTAAACGAAGGGATAGAAGGGATGCTTGAAATAAAATACGGACCTATTGGACTTGAGCTGATGAACATTGTGAGGAGAATTGATGCAGTAGAAAGGCTTGAGGAGTTTAAGGAGTTGATTAAAAAAGCAGTTTCGATAGATGATTTAAAGGGGTTTTTGGCAGGGAATTGATCGTTTGCCTGGGCAAGATAGGTTTTTGCAAAATATTTTAAGAAAATTAAGGGACTGTTGGGGTCTGTTACTTAAACCCGCTAAGGCAACGATACTATGGGTTTTGTATCTCCATTAAATTCCCCTTGTCAATGTTATATATCGGATAGACATGGAAATTCTTTACTCGCGGCGCAACTGCTGTAAAGGAGCGGTTTTGCCAGAAGTACACCGCTGGGGCGTCTTTTAGGATTTGTTCCTCTGCTGTTTTATAAAGCGCCTCTCTTTCTGTCCCGTTTGTTGTCACTCTGGCTGTTTCGATTAATTTATCAACTTCGGCATTTTTATATCTTGTCCTGTTGCCGCCTGCCCCGAAGTTGGACGAGTGATAGAGCGGGTAGAGGAAATTCTCACCATCGGGGTAATCGGCCAGCCAGCC
Source organism: Candidatus Magnetominusculus xianensis (assembly GCA_001541255.1). Lineage (GTDB taxonomy): Bacteria > Nitrospirota > Thermodesulfovibrionia > Thermodesulfovibrionales > Magnetobacteriaceae > Magnetominusculus > Magnetominusculus xianensis. Next base: position 56,170 of record LNQR01000056.1, on the reverse strand, counting down.
TAGCCAGAACATGTCCGTATCGCCTTTGTTTATCGCCGCTTTATAGGCACTCCACTCAAGGGTCCTTATCTCTGCCTCTATTCCTGCATCTTTTAAATAGGATACTATTATCTCGGCCATATCGACGGCGTCCTGGGCTGCTGTAACATAAAACTGTAATTTTGTTGGCGGGCCTGATTGGAGGGATTCCTTCAGGAGTTCCTTTGCCTTTTCCCTGTCAAACGGGTAGCTGTCTGCCAGTGTATACTTTTTTAGGGCATCAGGGATAGGGGATACGGCATAGCTGCCCCTGTTTTGAAAGTAAGTAGCAAGGATTTTGCGCCTGTCTATTGCGTGGGCAATTGCCCTGCGCAGAAGCGGATTAGAAAGCGGCGGCCTTGATGTGTTAAACCCAAGATAATAGACATTCAGCGATGGGCCGCTGTGAAGCATTGCCTTGTATTTTGTATCCTTTGTAAACATGGAAAAAGATGCCGCTGTAATGTCAAGTACATCGACATTGCCAAGCATGAATTCAGTTACGGCAGTAAGGTCTTCGGGGATTACCTTATAGTAAATGCCTTGTATTTTTGCAGGGCGGTCGAAGTATGCGTCGTTTTTTCTCAGGACAAGTTCCCTGTCCGGCTCCCATGAGCTGACAATGAACGGGCCTGTGCCTATGATGTTTTTGGCGGGTTCACCGCGCGTGCGGGCTGGGATGATATATGCCGCAGGCATTGAGAGCATCTTTAAAAACGGCTCAAACGGTTCCTTAAGGGTTATCTCAATAGTGTAGTTGTCGGGGGTGTTTATGGCATGAAGGGCAGGTGTTTTACCCTTTAGGAATTCCTCTGCGCCGTCTAATTTTTTCAGCGCCCATGCGTTGGGGGAATTTGTTTCTGGAGAGAGTATGCGTGTGAAGGAGAATGCGGCGTCGGCTGCCGTTAACGGCTTACCGTTATGAAACCGGACATCGCGCCTTAATTGAAACGTGTATTTCAGGGCATCAGGACTAATCTGCCAACTCACGGCAACATCGGGAACTACATTCATGTCGGCATCGAGGCGGATTAAGCCGTTATATATCTTCGCCGCTATTGCCCCGCCCTGAACGTCTACGATGAACGCCGGATCAAGGGTTGTGGGGTTTGCAGCTAACCTGATGCAGACATAGCCCTCTGGTGCACCGCTTTTGGTATTACAAGAGCATATCACCGCGGTGATGAATACCCAGATGAGGATAATGTGCTGGTTATAACTCAGCGCTGCCGTTAATCTCTTCCTCATCTATTGTCCTGAAAATTTCAAATAATGATAAAAATATAACCACTACAAGCGGGCCGAGTATCAGGCCAATAAGTCCAAAATATCCAAGCCCTCCGACTACGGTGAAAAATATCAGTAAAAACGAGATGTTCGTTCGTCCGCTTACAATGATGGGTCTTAAGACATTGTCTATCATGCTTATGCCAAAGAGACCGACAAACAGTAGTATCCCTCCTTTGATATATGACCCGCTCAGAAATAGATATATATCAACCCCTCCCCATATAATCACCGCCCCAAAGGGGATAAAGGACATCAGATAAGTTGCCGCACCAAGCAGAAGCGGCGCGCGTACACCGAGGAAATAAAACACAAGACCAGCAGCGATTCCCTGAGACAGCGCTACGGCCACACCTCCATAAATTGCTGATACCACCATGTCCTTAGTCTGGCTTACAAGCCTGTCCTTTTGAACATCGGTAAAGGGCAGATAGTCCCGCACCTTTTTCACAAAGGCTGGCCCGTCAAGGAAGAAAAAATAAAGCGTCATTACCATTATTGAAAAATCAGAGAAGACCCCGAGGAGATTTTTAAAGCCGATTGTCAGGCGCGGCATAATGCCCTGTGCAACCGACGATATGCTGTCCATGATCTTTTTCTTGACTTCCTCTGTCCCTATGTACTCATATATGTGCAGCCGCTCATCAAGCCACTTCAGCGGTGCAAAAGAGGCGAGGTCTCCAGTGAATTGCTGATCAAATACCCCTTTTTCTAAGTGTTCAACAAGGCTGTACAGTTCCCATCCCATCATTACTATTATGTAAGTGAAAGGCCCGATAATGATAAACACAATGATCAAGACCGTTAGAAGTGATGCAGCACTTTTCCATGCCACATACCTGCCTATAAACTGGTAAACCGGATAAAACACAATCCCTAACACTACAGCCCACGCAATCGGGGTAAGAAAGGGTCTGATGACGTTGTACATGAGATACCCAAACAGCAGCAACAGCAGCAGCAGGGTTATCACATAGAACTTGTTATTTGTGATCGATTTATTTTCCATATTTCCATGCCTCATCGTTAAGCCCTCCTATTATACCAGCAGTCTCTTCAAAAGTCATAAATATATCGATAAGTAAGATAAAAAGTACAAACACGAGCGGCCCGAGTACAATGCCGATAAAGCCAAAGAAGTTAATCCCGCCGATAATCGTAAAAAATACAATTAGTATTGGGACATTAGTGCGTCCTTTGACAATAACCGGTCTCAGGATATTATCTATTGTGCTGATAACTGTTGCCCCCAAAATAAGCAGTATAACGGCCTCCTTGTACGAGCCGGTTAAGAACAACACGGCATCTACCGTTGCCCATACCGACACTGCGCCCATCAGCGGGACAAAGGACATCAGGCCGGTCAACGCCCCAAGCAGCACCGGTGACCAGAGGTCAAGGAGATAGAATATAACCCCGGAGACCATCCCCTGAGCCAGTCCAACCGCCAGTCCGCCATAAATTGCCGTAACCACCATGTCCTTTATGTCCTTTACCAGGCGGTCTTTTTGCCCTTCGGAAAATGGGAGCATAATCCTGATTTTTTCAACGAACGCCGGGCCGTCCACAAGGATAAAAAACAGCGTAAACATCATCAGCGCGAATGTCGACGCCATATCTATGATGTTTTTCACGCCATAGGTCAGCTTAGGTATAATGTTTTTACCGATTTCGGAGATGTTTTCAGTAATCAGCGCCCTGTAATCGACGGCTATGCCCATGTTTCGCATCTGCCCTGTCAGCCAGTTCACTGGCCGGTTAATAGCCCGGTTAATTACAGGGTACTGGGAGAAGTCTAACAGTTGGGTGAACTCGGTGTATTGAATCAGGTGCGTAACCTCATTTGCCAGTTGTCTTGAGATATAAAAAGACGGCATTATGATTATAAACAGGATAACAAGGGTGGTTAGCGCTGCTGCCGCGCTCTTCCATTTAGTGTATTTGCTGATAAAGGCAAACAGGGGATAAAACACAATGCCAAGCACCACGGCCCACGCAATAGCCGGAAGAAAAGGCTCCATCACGTTATAGCTGAGAAACCCAAACAGACTAATGAGCGCTAAAATGGACGTGTATCTATAGAATTTCCCAGTTGTCATTGTCTCCTCTTCATCTGCTCGTTTATCTAACGCTGGCGTTGCCTTTTAGATGGGAACAGGTTATAATAGCATAAGAGGTAGTAATAGATGTCAATATTACAGGCGGTTATAGAGGCAAATTTAGATAACATTCGAGGCAGCTTGCCTGAGAAAAGGCAGGATGATGACCCCTACGCGTTTTTGATTTTCGCGATGATGTCCCTGCTTGGCATAACGATCAATGAAGCGATTTTTTCTGCCACCGATGGAAGCGGCGATGGCGGGATTGATGCAATATACATTGATGAAACTGGAGATAACATAATTATCAACATTTTCCAGTCCAAGTATCGAACTAATCTGGCAAAAGGAATTGGTAAAAATGAAATCGATTTAACCATTGCAAAGGTCGAAGAGATTTTTCAGGGCCATAAAGTTGATAATCAGTCTGAGATAATGAAAACAAGGATTGAAGAAATCAGAGATATAATTAAAGATAAGGGCAGGCTAAAACCGCCAGAGAAACGTATTTATTTTGTGGTAAATACTCATAAACCAGAAGAATCAGAAAAAGAACGCGCAAAGATGCTTGAGGCTAAAGGCAACTATCATGTTTCCTTTCACGACGGTAATGACATATTACAGGCGATAGACAATTCAAAGCAACGAGTCCATACTATCAATATCATAACCTACAAAGATATTCTTTACCTCGGTACCGATAAGAAACTTGGAGATGTCAGAGGAATGGTCGCTACCATATCGGCAGAGGAACTTGTACATATATACGAATCAGCAGGGCATGATAAGGTTCTAAGCAGAAATATAAGATATTATCTGGGTAATAACAAAATTAACAGAGAGATTAAGGAGACAGCTTCTTCTCCTAAGGATTCTAAGTATTTCTGGTTTTTAAATAACGGTGTTACAATTTCATGTGATCAGTTCTCATTTACCGATGACGCACTTGGCAATAAAATAATTGAGGTTACTAATCCAAAAATAATTAATGGCGCTCAAACAACAAAATCACTATATGATTTATATGCTGAGAGAAAAACATTTCCCAATAAACAACTTCAGGATATACATCTGTTGTTACGGCTTTACGAGACACGCAACGAAGCGTTAATTGATAAGATAACCGTAGGCACTAATACTCAGAATCCAATATTTGAACGTGATTTAAAGGCAAATGCCCCTGTTCAGAAACTAGTGAAAGATTATTTTCTTGAAAAAGGTTTCCACTATGAAACACATCGAAACGAGTACATGGATAAGAAGATCGATAAGGCTAAGATTGCAAATAACGAGCGTGTTTTTCAGGCGTATATCTCTTTATATAAAGAGATGCCCCACGAGGCAAAATCATGTAAAAGCAAGATATTCGAAAAATATTTTGATGATGTATTTGTTATCGATGACAAAGAACTCCCTAATCAGCTCTTAATCAGTTTTAAGCTGCTATCCTTTCTTGAGCACAAGGCAAAAGAGAGCCGTGAACAATGGAATAACGGAGACATATTCTTGCAGCACGCGGACTTGGCGCTTGTATATATTGCCGGTAAAGTTTATCCAGAGATTAAAGACAACGGTGAAATATTGCAGAATAATAAATTATTAAATGATATTTATTCTATAGAGGTATCGATTTTACGGGAGATAATCCAGTGTGAGAACAAAGTTGACGATGATTACTCACATAATAACTTTTTTAAATCCCGCACGTTTAGAAATCTTATCGAAAGGATGTCAAAAGAGTTTCTGACCGCTGCCGCCTATGAAATCCTCACCGGAAAGCAAGGCACTGATATTAATGTTATTACAGAAAACATTGTTCAATCTATTCGTAACTACTACCGTAAACGTTACAAATACTTCTACGGCGTCTGATGTCATGAAAATAGCTAAAGCAGATTCTTTATATACTCTTCTACGGCATTTAAGTCTGACCATACCTTAAGGGGGTCTTTTGTTACCTTAAATACGGAGTCCGGGTCCTTCAGTCCGGCGCCTGTCAGGGTGCATACTATGGTGCTGCCGTTGGCAAAGTACCCGGCGGCATTGAGTTTAATCACGCCGGCTACTGAGGCCGCCGAGGCCGGTTCACAAAATATGCCCTCAGTTTTGGCCATCATAGAGTAGGCCGCAAGTATCTCATCGTCCGTTACCGAGTCTATCACGCCGCCAGACTGGGTTTTTGCCTCTACGGCAAGGCACCAGCTTGCCGGATTGCCTATTCTTATGGCTGTAGCTATTGTATCAGGTTTTTCTACTGGCCTGCCGAGGACTATTGGGGCGGCACCGGCTGCCTGAAATCCAATCATTTTAGGTAGTGCATCAATCTTTCCCGCTGTCTTATATTCATTGTAGCCCTTCCAGTATGCCGTGATATTTCCTGCATTTCCAACCGGAAGGGAATGATAATCCGGGGCAGCGCCCAACTGGTCACAGACCTCAAAGGCTGCCGTCTTTTGGCCTTCTAATCTGAATGGATTTATTGAGTTTACAAGGGTGATTGGATAGCGCTCCACAATTTTTCTCACTATTGAGAGTGCCTCATCGAAATTACCCTCTATTTGCAGTACCGATGCTCCGTGTATGATGGCCTGGGCGAGTTTACCAAGTGCAATTTTACCTTCTGGGATGATGACTACAGACTTGATTCCCGCCCTTGCTGCATAGGCCGCAGCCGAGGCTGAGGTGTTTCCGGTAGAAGCACATATCACAGCCCGCGCCCCCGCCTCCACAGCCTTTGATATGGCCATTGTCATCCCTCTGTCTTTGAATGAACCCGTTGGGTTTAGCCCGTCGAATTTAAAATATATCTGACCGTTAAATCCGAGTTTCTTACACAGATTTCTTGCCGCTATTAACGGTGTATTGCCTTCGTTAAGCGTTATAACGGGAGTAACTTCCGTAACCGGTAAGAAATCCCTGTAGTGGGTTATTATTCCCTTCCATGCTTTATCTTGGGCTTTATCTTGGGCATTATCTCGGGCATTACATCGGTACTCTTCCCTTGCCATTTATCCTCCAGCGGTGCGCCGCTTATATCTCTACTGTCTGAGTTTATTGAATTATATCGCCTTCGACCAGCTCTACATCGACACCTGTCTCTTTAAGGGCCTCTATGCTCAGGTTCAAGTTGTCCTCTTGTCCGTCGAGTTCTAAGATCATCTCGCCAACGCTCTCTGTTACCCGCGCCCTTCGTATGTTCGGTATAATATCATATTTTCTGGCAACCGTGTATATCACAGGCTCTTTTATTAAGTCCTGCGGGAAGGTCAGCCTTATGCGTTTTTTCATATATAACCTCCATTAGGACATTATATGCGTCCACCGGCTATTGCCGGTACTATCGACACAATGTCACCATCCTTCACCGGCGTCAACTCTCCTTGTAAAAACCTGATGTCCTCTTCGTTGATGTAGATATTTACAAAACGCCTGACCTTCCCGCCGTCAGTTATCCTCTCGGAAATACCGGCGTAACGAGCGTCAAGGTCTTTTATCATATCTATAACTGTCCCGGCAGATGCCTCCACCTCTTCTTTGCCCTCCGTAAGTTTCTGTAACGGGGTTGGTATTCTCACTTTTACAGCCATATATCCTCCTTAATATCTACTTTATGTTTGATAAAACCTCTTCAAAAGATTCCATGTTCGGTGGTATGTAGTGCGCCTTCAGCATTTGACCGTTAAGGGCCTCCTGTGTTTTCAGCCCATTGCCTGTTACGCAGATAACGGTGGTGTCATTTTTCCCTATGCAGCCATTTTCTATGAGTTTCTTTGTGACTGCTACTGTAACGCCTCCGGCAGTCTCAGCAAATATCCCCTCTGTCCTTGCAAGGAGTTTTATGCCGTCAATGATCTCCTGGTCTGTGACTTCCTCGCCGCAGCCGCCTGTTTCCTGAACTACCTTGACGGCATAATAACCGTCGGCGGGATTGCCGATTGCGAGGGATTTTGCTATCGTATTAGGCTTCATCGGCCTTATAACGTCGGTGTGGCTTTTCAGCGCCGCTGCGATTGGGTTACACCCCTGCGCCTGGGCTGCAAAGACCTTTGTCTCTAGTTTCTTTATTACGCCAATCTCGTGGAACTCCTTAAAACTCTTCCATACCTTTGTCAGCAGAGACCCGCTGGCGCACGGCACGACTACGTTGTCAGGGGCGTTCCAGCCCAACTGCTCAACAATCTCAAAGCCAAGGGTCTTTGACCCCTCGGCGTAGAATGGCCGAATGTTTATGTTTACAAATGCCCACTTGTACTTATTGGCTATCTCGCTGCACAGACGGTTAACGTCGTCATAGTTACCGTCAACGGCAATAAGGTTTGGCTCATAGATGAGGGCTGCGGTTATTTTGCTGGCTTCAAGGGTTGCAGGTATAAAAATAAATCTCTTAAGTCCGGCCTTAGCGCCGTGTGCAGAGACGGAGTGTGCCAGATTACCAGTCGAGGCGCAGGCAACCGTGTCAAATCCGAATTCCTTTGCCTTTGTCAGGGCAACAGCCACTACTCTGTCCTTGAATGAAAGTGTAGGATGCACAACCGTGTCGTCCTTTACGTAGAGTGTTTTCACTCCCAGTTCCCGTGCAAGGTTTTTTGTCTCGACCAATGGGGTAAACCCTGAGTTAAGCCCTACCTGAGGCTCGCCGTCTATAGGGAGAAGTTCTTTGTAGCGCCAGAGATTTTTTTCACGCTGAAGGATTTTCTTTCGATTAAGAGATTTTTTTATTTTTTTATAATCATAAACGGCCTCAAGCGGGCCAAAGCAAAACTCACATACATAAATCGGGTCAACCTTATACTCCCGGCCACACTCCCGGCACTTCAAACCCTCAACAAAACCCATACCTGAAATCCTCCTGTAGTTCTTATTCTAAGTGATACCTCATCACTGCTGACAACCAGCCCTTAAATGCTATCTCCGAATCGGCATCACATGACAACATAACAAAATTTAGGAAGATAAAACAATAGCCGCCGCATAGTCTTTTACCCGATGAGACCGCCTTATTGTCAAAAATTTCAGTCCGTGACGCCGTTTATATGTCTTAGGGCAATATATTGCTTGATAATTACGTATAATTAAGTGTATCTTATTACGTCTAACTATTATGAAAAAAGCGCAGCAAGGCAAAAAATATCTGTCAGTGGTGTTTGTCACATCAGCCCTGATACTGTTGTCGTTCCTTTCTACAACTCAGGGACAGGAACAGATTCAGCCGCCGCCAAACGTACCACCGCAAGGGTTTCAGTTACCGCCGCCACCGCGCCAGCCATTGCCGCCCGGTATTGTGGATAATATATCGATACTGTTCCCGGTACCGCCCTCAACACCCCCTATGATGCCGCCACCGGCAAAGGTCACTACCTCAAACACCGGCCAGAGTACGCCGCCACCGCCAGATAATAAGACTACAAATCAGACGTCGGCTCAACCACCCCCTCCTCTTGTCTCAGCCCCGCTGCCTCAGGTGGTTCAGCAGTCAGGCCCGAATAACATTGGCCTCTCCTTCGACGACGCCGACATATTTGAGATAGCCCATACGGTTTTTGGTGAAATCCTCAAGGTGAACTATCTTATCGACGCGCGCGTTAAGGGCAGGATTACCTTTAAAACCGTAAGGCCGGTCTCTAACTCTGATGTACTGCCCATTATGTCAACTATTTTCAGACTCAACGGGGTAAGCATCATGGAGGAGAACGGCCTCTACAGACTTGTCCCCCTTGCCGATATTAGCAAAGAACCGGTAGGGGTCAAGTATGGAAAGGACGCACAGGGGATGCAGGTCAAAGGTTTTTCAATGGTTCAGATAATCCCTCTGAATTTTATGAACTCCAAGGATATGCTGGAAATCCTTACGCCTTTTCTAAGCACAGGGGCGATTATTAAAGAAGTGCCCGGTAAGAACTGCCTGATAATCTCGGACACAGATGAAAACATTCAAAGGCTCCTGAAGATTGTAAATATCTTTGACGACGATGCGTTTAAAGATGTAAAGGTTGAACTGTTCGTATTCAAAAATCTCAGCATCAAAGACGTCATCGATGACCTCAAGGGCACATTCCCGCTGTTTACTGCCACTACGAAAGATAGCTTGAAAATGAAATATCTGCCAATCGAGAAATTAAACGCTATCCTGGTAGTAGCCCCGGACGAACAGTTTCTCAAACATTTCAAAAAATGGGTGGACATCATAGATAACGTATTTGAAGGCGCGAAGCCGAGAATCTATGTGTATCCACTGCAAAACAGTCAGGCCGAACATATTATGTCTATACTTTCACAGATATTTACCGATTCAGGGGCATCCAAGTCCTCACAGGATAAGTCGCTGACCACGGCAACTACTTCGACATCTGATAAGTCCTCCTCCTCAAAATCAACACTGACATCAACGCTGACCTCTCCGACATCGACAACGAAGACTGACAGCACAAAGGACACGAAAAAATCGACCACTGCAAGCGCAATAAACGCAGCGAATTCTATCCTTGTTTCCTCAGAGACGAAGATTTATTACGACGAGAAACTCAACTCACTTATTATTCTGGCCCTGCCGAAGGATTATCTATATATTGAGGAGCTGATAAAAAAGCTCGACTCTGTTCCCAGGCAGGTGTTAATAGAGGCCCTTATTATTGAGGTGAACCTTACCGATTCTCTGAAGTATGGAGTCCAGTGGTTTTTGGCTAACAACATAACTGTAAATAATCACAAATACACCGGTGCGGCGATGGTAGAAGAGGGCAGCAAAATAGGACTTACCGCTCCGTTGTTTTCGAAGACAACGGGATTGACATATGCCGTATTCAATGGTGCAGGGTTATTATCGGCAATGATTCAGACCCTTGCGACTGAAACCGACATCAGTGTCTTGTCAAACCCCACCATCCTGGTATCAGACAATAACGAGGCAAAAATACAGGTGGGCGACAAAGTTCCAATAGTAACATCACAATCAAATGTGACAGGAACTACAAGCATACAGAACCAGTATCAATATCAGGATACCGGCGTAATCCTGAAGGTAAAGCCGCAAATAAATGACAGCGGTCTTGTAAAGCTTGATGTAACGCAGGAGGTCTCAGACGTAAAAGATACAGTGACAACGCCGGGCGTTGACTCCCCCACTATTAACGTAAGAAGCGTAACCACAAACCTTGTTGTACAGGATGGGGCAAGCATAGCAATCGGAGGGTTGATACAGGATAAAATCACTAACACTCAGCAGGGAATCCCGCTCCTGAGCAAGATTCCATTAATAGGCGGGCTGTTCGGCTATAAGGAAAAGTCACACAACAGAACAGAACTAATGATAATAATTACCCCTCATGTGGTAAAAAACCTTGCCGATGCTGCCATGATGACAGAGGACTTCAAAGAGAAACTCATCGGTTTGAAAAAAATGCTGTCAAAAGATAAGAATGATTTAATTCCAGATAAAAAGGCCCAGAAGGGAAGCTCCGGGGGGCCACCTGCTGATGAACCCGGTAAGAAATAACGGCGGTATCTTCTGAAGTGGACGCCTACGCCACAATGTGTCATAATATCTCACATATCAAAATATTATTGGTAGCTTTACCTACAGTTTCTTTATAAGCATCGGTTACTTTGTATCAGAAACAAAAAGTAGAGTATCATTTAACAGACGTTTTTTAAGATTTTCATCTTCTCCATAACATTGTCCTATACATAAAAAATGTAATAGTACATAATTTGAGATTGGTATATACAAGAAAGCTATATTAATGGTTCTGTTCATATTTCTATTGCCTCACTATTATATTATATAATATCGCATAATCAATGGTATATAAAAAAGTAAAACTGTTAGCCCCAACACAAGCTGAGGTTAACGGTTTCATCTGACACGATAGACTATCGCTCTCTATTTCTTCTTTGCATTTTCATCCCTCCACTTTTTTATCTTCTCTCTCATCTCCTTTTGTATTTTCATGCCTTCCTCTATCGTCTGGCAGGTTTTCATCATGATTTGGTTGCCTTCCACAGTTGGCTTTCCCACAAAAGTTATCGAGAGAACCTTTAGTCTCGACAGAGGCTTTGTGAAAATCTACGATATTAGTAGGACATAGAAAATATTTGTAGAATTTGAACAAAATTATTGCTATACTTACGGTTGTGAAATTACAGGAAGCGCACAGTAAGCGAACGGTCATTTCAGCGCTCAGAGATAAGGTTATCGAAGGCGGGAGGATTAACAAAGACGAGGCATCAGGGCTTACTGCCGCCCACGGCACTGCATTGTTTGAGCTTCTCGCCGCGGCTAACTCCATTCGAGACCACTTCAGGGGCGATACCATAGACCTTTGTTCAATATTAAACGCCAGAGCAGGTGGCTGCTCTGAGGACTGTGCCTTTTGCGCCCAGTCATCAATCAGTGCTGCCCCAATCGGCAGATACCCCTTAAAACCTCCGGCTATTGTAAAAAAGGCGGCTATTGAGGCCGGTAATCACAAATCAAAACGCTTCTGCGTTGTCACAGGCGGCCGCGCCGTCTCTGACAAAGACGTCGGTAAGCTTGCCGCTATGGTCTCAGCCATCAAAGAAGCCGGACTTTTGCCCTGTGCCACTCTGGGCTTTATCGAAGGCGAACAGCTTGACGCCCTCATTGACGCGGGTCTTAACCGCTATCATCACAATCTTGAGACATCGCCCGCTTTTTTCCCCGAGATTTGTACCACTCATTCATTTAATGATAAACTACGCACTATCGAGACGGTAAAGGCCGCTGGGTGTTCGCTTTGCAGCGGGGGGATATTTGGCATGGGTGAGCAGTGGGCGGACAGGCTTGATATGGCATTCTTACTCAGGGATTTGGAGGTGGACTCAGTGCCTGTTAATTTTCTTACGCCGATTGAGGGTACGAAAATGGGAGGTAAACCCACGCTTGACCCCCTTGAAGCGCTGAAAATTATTGCCATTTACAGGTTCATTCTTCCCGATAAAGAAATACGAATATGCGGCGGCAGGCTTCAAACCCTCGGCCAGTTGAATTCACTTATATTTATGGCCGGTGCCGATGGCCTTCTCATCGGTAATTATCTTACCACAATGGGACGGGCAGAGGCAGACGACCTCAACTTAATAGACACACTGGGGCTGAGATATTCATGACAACACAATACAGCATTCGCATGAGGGCATCTTGCGGCGGGCGGCACATATCCGGGGCCGAGGGTATCTATAACGAAGGACTAATCGGCGACAATACAATCGCCCTTATTCACAGGGCGCTTAATCACTCGCGCGGTAAGCCCGACAGCATTACTGTGACAATCGAAAAAATCGATTGCGTTGTGATGAAAATATCAACACTGCCAATTACTACATGCAGGATTTCAGACGAAATGGCCGCTCGCGGCGCCGTCCACGCGCTATTAACCTGTGCGGGTATCAGCGCTGAAGCAGTCTCTGCTGCCCTGAATATAATCGAAGGCGCTTCGCAGCTTGGCGGTGCAGCCCTTGTTGAGTCCACTACTGGAGAAAGGCTCGATCTCGAATCCCCAGGCGGCATCAGGGTAAGCCGCTTTGGAATAGAAGACAAGGCCATTGCAGAGTTTATTGCCGCAGACGCCGGGCTCGTGCGGCAGACGCGCGTGCTTGAGGCCGTTGTTCTTGCCTCTAAGACCGCCTCATGTGAGGGCGTATCAGCAGAGCTCTGTATCTCTGACAATCCAGACTATACGACGGGATACGTGAGCAGCCGCGAGATGGGCTACATAAGAATCCCACATATTAAAAGGGAAGGGGACGCTAAAGGCGGGCGCGTATTATTTATTGAAAGGGGGGCAGATATTAACGCCCTGACAGACTATCTACGGCATACGCCGGTGATGATTGATAAGTTCGGCGGTATTAATGGTATAAAGGAGTTACATGAGCTTACCGGTACTGATAATAGTTAATCCAAAAGCGGGGACGTTTAAACCAGAAAGGCTCCAGACAGCCGTAGACACGTTTAAAGAGGGTGGATTCAGTGTCGATGTATACTTTACGAAAAAAACCGGTGATGCAGAATCCAGAACAAGACAGGCGGTAAAAGAGGCATACTCTATGATAGTCTCAGCCGGTGGTGACGGCACTATTAACGAGGTGGCTAACGCGGCGGCATATTCACAGACGCGGGTTGGGGTGCTGCCTTTTGGTACTTCTAGTGTGCTGTGTAATGACCTTGGGCTAAAGGGCGGCATCAGGGACGCTGTCAGGAGGCTGATTAACGGCACAACGCATGATGTTGCACTTGGCAGGATAAAGATGCAGGGGCAGATAAGATATTTTATTGAAATGGCCGGTGCCGGGCTTGACGCGGCGGCAGTCTACGGCCTTAACAGACGGCTGAAGGCATACGCCGGTATTGGCGCTTATATACTGAGTGGTGTAAACTGCATAGTTAACGAAAAATTCGATAAAATGAACATGTCAATAGATAGTGGTGTTATTGCCTGTAATACGGTTATAATAAGCAATGGTGCGTGTTATGGGGGCAACCTTCTCATGGCCCCAAGGGCTGACATTAGAAGGCCCAGCCTCTATGCCACGATATTTCGTTATTCGGACAGATTAGAGCTGCTTACGGCAGTGGCTGATGTATTTCTTGGCAGACACGCCTCTGGTAAATCTAAATATGTGGAGCAAGTTGAGTTTAGTAAAATGATAGTAGACACCGGTTCATTTCATGTCCATGTCGATGGGGATTACCTTGGCAGGACGCCTCTGGAAGTGGATATTGTTGAGAAGGCACTGAGGCTTGTTTACTGAGATGAGTAAAATATTGATAATCATACCGGCCTATAATGAGGAGAAATCTATAGGGACGGTAATAGAAAAGATTCGCCGTACCTCGCCTGAAGCAGATATTCTTGTAGTGAGTGATGGCTCGGGCGACAACACTGTGGAGATTTCCAGGGGGCTTGGCGCCCATGTCATCAATCATGCCTTTAATCTTGGATACGGCGGCGCACTTCAGTCTGGCTTCAGGTTTGCATTAAAGAAGAACTATGACATTGTTATAACGATGGACGCCGATGGTCAGCATGACCCTGCCTATATAGAAAATCTTCTTACGGCAAGGGCGCAGCACAGTGCAAACGTAGTCATTGGAACCCGCTTTCTTGAGAGTGATTACAAGGCAGGGATTTTGAAAAGGGCGGGGATTTCTCTGTTCTCTGCTATAATACGTATATATACGGGCAAGAGGATAACAGACCCGACCTCCGGGTTTCAGCTCATGGACAGCTCTGTGCTGTCTTACCTGTCGCATGGGGATAACTTTCCACTGGACTACCCTGATGCCAATATGATTATGCTTCTGCATAAGAAAAAATTTATTGTAGTAGAGACGCCCGTTAAGATGTTTAACAGGTTAGACGGTGTATCGATGCACAGCGGGATCAAGCCGCTGATATATATGATAAGGATGTTTCTTGCGATAATTATGGTAGTACTAAGGAGAGATTGACAAAATGCCGCAGAGAGGTTTGATATGTCATTAGGGGCGCGCATATTTATAATAGTGACGGGGCTTTTGATATTTTTTATAATATTTGAGCTGGTAAGGAGGAGGAGGTTCAGAGAGGACCTTTCTATTTTATGGTTTGTTGTGAGTCTGATAATAATTGCAGGGGCGTTTGCGGATACGTTTATAAACGCGCTGGCACGTTTTTTGGGCATCGGGTATCCACCTATTGTGATAATTATTTTTCTAATCTTGATCTTAATTGTATCTCTTATGTATTTTTCTATGCTGATTTCCGAGTTAAAGAGCCGAATTAAAGAGCTTACGCAAAAACTTGCTTTTATCGAGTACGAACTTGACAATAAGAGGGAGAAATAATTTATGTGGGATGTTTTGTTAATATGAAATACATGGAGCAGTTTAATGTATTAAATATATCGCTCATTCTCATCATTTTGCTTATGGGTGGTTATGAATATTATAAATTTAAAGAAAAGGACAACCTAAAGATATCGACAAATAAAAAAATGAGACTCAATACAGAAGAAGTAAAGCTCGACGATGCAAAAAAACTGCTCGCACGGGGCGATTATATGGTAGTAACAGAGAAAAATCTCTTTCATCCGGATAGAAAACCAGTAAAACAACAGGCAGAGCTCCCTGTGCCCGAATTCATCGTCTATGGCACAATAACCGGGGCTGCAAATACCGCATTCGTAGAAGATAAGAAAACTCCATACACTACAACAGGCAGGGGGCAAAGGCAGCGTCTGGTCCATGAAGGGGATAGCCTAAGCGGTTATACGGTCAATGCTATTACACCTGAATACGTGGAATTCACAAAAGACGGTAGTAAACTGATTGTAAAGGTATTTGACTTTGTGAAGAAAAAGGTAAGGCAGTCAGGCGAATCGACAAAAACTGCCACTGCCACACCGCAGCCGCCAGGCCATCCACTTATGCCTATGCCGCCGGTGTCTAATCCTCAAACGGCTCATATGCCATCCCCCCCTCAAACGGCTCAGTTACCCTCCCCACCGGCACTTCCCATGCCTCCTCCGGCTGCCCCTCAGAATCCTGGAGCAAAACAATCCACAGCTATGATGCCTCCTCCTGCGATAGGGCGTTGAGGCGCTGCCTAATGTAGATAAGATGTATATAAAAAATGTTATAGACTAAACTCTTTGACTTTGGTATAATCATATGCTGATACAGTGTAAGTAAATGCTGTTAATAAAGATGTCTCTGATAAAAAAGCCTTTAATGAAATTAAGAGATGAGCTGCCAGGCTGCTTTAGGCGTTGTGGTAAACATGCCGGTAGACATAAATATTCCGGCTTATGTGATGATAACCGGTAATATAACCCGGGAATATAACCCGGGAATATAACTAATGTGGCTTAATCTTATACTGATACTGGCGTTTATCTTTTTCAGCGGCTTATTTGCGGCCTCCGAGATAGCCGTCATAACTGCCCGTAAGTCTATAATTGAGACCTTCCTCAAAGAGGGCAGCACAAATGCAAAGGCGCTGCTGGAGCTTAAGGAAAACCCTGACAGATTTCTTGCTACGGTGCAAATCGGCGTTACAATCGGCTCGGCGGTCTCATCTACCCTTGGCGGTGCTATGGCTGTGGAGGTGTTTAAGCCTCTAATTGCGTCCATACCATTTAAATATATTTCCGTGTCGGCAGAGCCGATAGCGATAGCGTTAGTTGTAGCTGTCATAGGGTATTTTTCATTAATACTTGGCGAGCTTGTGCCAAAGACCATTGCACTGATGTACCCTGAGAGAATCGCGCTTCTGGCTGCCAGGCCGATAACATATTTTTCAAGAATCAGTTCTGTTATCGTAGGGATTCTGACAAAGAGCGCGAATGTAATCTTAAGACCCTTCGGTAAGACTGCCTTTACGCAGCGGGCATATATCTCGCATGAGGAGATTAAACTGCTGATTAAAGAAGGCAAAGACAGGGGGATATTTGAGCCTGCAGAGCAGGAACTAATTCACAGCGTGTTTGAGTTTACCGATATATCTGTCAAAGAGGTTATGGTTCCAACTGGCCGTGTTGTTACCATTTCATTAGACGAGCCGCTTGAGGATGTGCTTCGGCTGATTTCCGAGGAACAGTACTCACGCTATCCCGTCTATAACAAGGAGTTAAACAACATAAAGGGAATCCTTCACGCAAAGGACGTGTTTAAGCTGCTCACTCAAAACAGGGAGATAATTATCAGGAAAGTCCTGAGACCGCCTTTTTACGTGCCGGAGACGATGATGATAAGCCATTTATTGAGCGAAATGCAGAAAAAACACACACACATGGCCATTGCAGTAAACGAACACGGCACGGTAACGGGGATTGTGACAATAGAAGACCTGCTTGAGGAAATCGTTGGTGAAATCAGGGACGAACACGACACAGAAAGGCCTGTTATAAGCATAGGCCTGGGTGTTTATATCATCTATGCCTCGATAAATATCAGGGACTTAAAGGAAGACTTTAACATTGAAATCCCTGAGTCACCGCAGTACGACACGCTGGGCGGGTTTGTTGTGACGCATTTGCAGAAAATCCCCGAAGGCGGTGAAATAATTGAGCTTGATGGGATGAAGATAACCATTCTTGAGATGGTTCATACGCGTGTGGCAAAGGTGAAGGTTGAGATACTTGAGCAGGAGAATCTAATAATGGTGGAAAACGCCATAAACGGGGAAAAGGAGTAAGGTAATGAAGAGAATCTTATTGATACTAATATGTGTGCTTGTACCGGCGTCGTGTACACAGCCGGTAACCGTTCAGAAGGATAGTTCTCAGGCTGTATCAGGCATAAAAGACTACCGGCTTAACAACGGTCTTAAGGTATTGATATCAGAGGACCATAAGGCACCGGTTGCATCCTTTCAGATTTGGTACAACGTAGGGTCAATAAACGAGACACAGGGAAAGACGGGGTTGAGCCATTTTCTTGAACATATGATGTTTAAGGGTACGCAAAAGTATGGCTCAAAGGTCTTCTCAAACCTTGTGCAGAAAAATGGCGGCGTGGACAATGCCGGTACTACGAGAGACTTTACGGTCTATTATCAAAACCTTGCATCGGACAGGATAAATCTGTCAGTGGAGATGGAGGCAGACAGGATGATAAATCTGTTTCTGAAGTCCGAAGATGTGGAATCAGAAAAGAAGGTTGTGATGGAAGAGCGCAGGATGAGAATAGAAGACGACCCCGAGGACTTTCTCTTAGAGCAGGTAACGGCAAAGGCATTCACCACTCATCCCTATCACAATCCTGTGATTGGCTGGATGGGGGATATTGCCTCATTAAGCAGGGAAGACCTGATGAGATACTATAAGACATACTATGCGCCAAACAATGCCGTCATAGTAGTTACAGGAGACGTAAATTCCGATGAAATAATGAAATTGGTAACCAAACACTTCGGGGGTATACCGTCTGCTCCGGTTAAGGCGCTTTCTGTGCCTACTGAGCCGGTTCAAAAAGAACAAAGGCGTCTGACTGTAAAAAAACAGGCTAAACTGCCCTTAATCATCATCGCATACCACGTCCCGTCTGTTCCCCATACTGACGCCTATGCCCTTGACGTGTTGTCGCAGATATTCTCAGGCAAAAGCGGCAGGCTCTATCAGTCAATAGTAAAGAAGGAAAAGCTGGCCATAAACGCCTTCGCCAATTATAGCGGAATACACAAAGACGCTTATTTATTTTATTGGGGGGGGACGCCAGCTGCCGACATAAACAAACTTGAGACAGCTATGTTTAAGGAGATAGAGGGGATTACAGCAGCGCCGCCAACGGAGCGAGAAGTAAAAAAGGCAAAAAATCAGATAGAGGCAACATTTGTCATGGGACAGGATTCTCTGTTCTTTCAGGGCGAACTCCTCGGCATGTTCGAGTTACTTGGCAGCTGGCGCCTTAAGGACAAATACCTCGATGGTGTGGCAAAAGTGACCCCTGCAGACGTACAGGCAGTGGCAAAAAAGTACTTCACCCCCCAGAATTCGACAGTTGGCATATTGATACCAGAAGAATAACTATGACTACGGAGGTAAAATTGACAATCGGCAGAATTAAAATAATAGCACTGGCAGCACTTTTGGCGGTTACGGTATCCCTGTTTTCTGTCAACGCCTTTGCCATAGACATGCGCAGGGTGGTAATGCCTAACGGGCTTGTTGTACTTTATGCGCAGAGGCATAACCTTCCGGTTGTGAGGATGTCGCTGTTAATAAATGCCTCGAAACTTGATGAGCCAACACGTCTGGCGGGGCTTGCGAATCTGACCGCGCAGATGCTCACCGAAGGCACTAAGAAAAGGACATCAAAGGAAATCCACGAAGAGATAGAATTCACCGGGGCTTCGATAGAGGCGACCTTGACCTCTGACTATACGGCAGTTGGCCTTTCAGTACTCAGGAAAGACCTCCACGCTATGTTTGAAATCCTGGCAGACTGTGTCTTAAACCCAGCATTCACAGAGGCAGAGCTAAGGCAGAAGAAAGAACTCGTAAAGGGCGGCATTATGCATAAAGAGGAATCCCCGGCGTATACCGCTAATAAGGCATTTCTTAGCGAGGTGTTTGGTAAATTCCCCTACGGGCGTGTAAGCGAGGGAGCCCCTGAGACAATAGATATGATAAAACGGGACGATTTAGTAAACTTTCACAGCGACTTCTATGTCCCTTCAGGGAGCATTTTATCTGTAGCAGGGGATATTAGTTATGAGGAACTGATGGCACTGATTGACAAATATTTATCAGAACGGGCAGGTTGGTCAAACAAGCCGGTGAAAAAGAGGGCAGTTGCAGAGCTGCCAAAACACGTCGCTAAAAAGGCCGTCCTCATTAACAGAGACACGCAGCAGGCAAATATTATACTTGGTGGTGCGGGAATAAAAAGAGATAACCCTGACTTTTACTCCGTCGCTGTGATGAACTATATCCTCGGCGGCGGTGGGTTTGCCTCCAGAATGGTCAAGTCAATACGTGACAACCTTGGGCTGGCCTATGATATTCACAGCCACTTTGCCTCATTTAAATATGCCGGGGATTTTCAGGTCGTCATTCAGACTAAAAATGAGTTTACCAATGTTGCTGTTGAAGAGATACTAAAACAGATAAAAAATATGAAAGAAGGTGTGGTCACAGACGAGGAACTAAGCGGGGCAAAGGCTTATTTAACAGGCAGTTTCCCGCGTAAACTTGATACGATGGATAAGATTTCTATGTTCATGGCACAGGTTGAGTTCTATGGCCTCGGCACTGATTTTGACAAGAAATACCCTGGTATTATAAATGCCATAACAAAAGAAGACGTAAGGCGTGCGGCACAAAAATATCTGCTCAGCAATACTAACTACCGGTTGGTCATAGTCGGTAATCAGGAAAAGATTGGCCTGAATTCGGATTATAAATAGACTATGCAGCTAATCCGCACGATTTCTGAGATGCAACAATTCTCAAAGGGCTGCAAGCTCTCAGGCAAGACTATAGGTTTTGTACCCACTATGGGCGCCCTTCATGATGGACACTTAAGTATAGTCAGAGACTCTGTTAAAGCAAACGACGTTACCGTAGTGAGCATATTCGTAAACCCCACACAATTTTCAGCGGGCGAAGACTTCAACCGCTACCCCAGAGACTATGACGGGGACATAGAGAAACTCAGCGGTCTTTCAGTGGACGCGGTGTTTTTGCCCGGAGTTGACAGCGTCTATCCCGATGGATATAAGACATATGTAGAGGTCAGGGGTCTGTCAGAGAAACTCTGCGGCCAGTTCAGGCCCGGTCATTTTGCAGGTGTGGCAACTGTGGTGTTAAAACTCTTTAATGCGGTTATGCCGACAAGGGCGTATTTTGGCCTTAAGGACTACCAGCAGTGCGTGGTGATAAAGAAAATGACAGCCGACCTGAATCTTGATTTGGAAATCGTGCTATGCCCAACTATAAGAGAGCATGACGGTCTTGCAATGAGTTCAAGAAACGCCTACCTGTCAACAGAGGAGCGCCTTGAGGCCCCGCTCATCTATAAGGCATTAACTGAGGCCGCGAAATCCGTAAATGATAACTCACTGAAGACAAATGCAATTGCCCAAATACTTAAAGAATCACTTTCAGAAATGAAGACCCTTACAGAGATTCAATATGCCTCGGCCTATGACCCCAATACGCTTGATGAGATAAAAACTGGCGGAATAACCGAAGGGCAGCGGGTGTTAATCGCAGTGGCGCTCAAGATAGGCAGCACGAGGCTGATTGATAATATTGAGGTTGATTGATAATATTATAGTATAGACTTGTGACACTTTGGTCTATGACTTGTAAAAAGGAACTAACAGTGTGAGAAACGTATTAAGAGAGCATTTTGGATTCCATGATTTTCGTGAAAATCAGGAGGCAATCATAAAGAATATCCTTCAAAAGAAGGATGTCTTTGCGGTGATGCCCACAGGCGGGGGGAAATCCCTGTGTTACCAACTGCCCTCAAAGCTGTTGAATGGGACAGTGGTTGTCATAAGCCCATTAATCTCTCTGATGAAAGACCAGGTGGATGCGGCGATGGAAAACGGTTTTTCTGCGGCTTATCTCAATAGTTCCCTGTCTGTAGATGAGGTTTACTCTATTTACAGGAGGATTCATGCCCACAGCCTTGAGCTTTTGTATATAGCGCCGGAGAGGTTTGCGATGACACATTTCTATGAAACCCTGCGGGCAGTTCCCATCGCCTTATTTGCCATTGACGAGGCACACTGTATCTCTGAATGGGGGCATGATTTCAGGCCTGATTATTTGAGCCTGTCATCGATTGCCATGAATTTTAGAGAGGTTCCAATAGCGGCATTTACGGCAACGGCAACGGCCCAGGTGCAGGAGGATATAATAAGGAAACTGGGGCTGCGCGACCCGTATGTAGTGCGGGCGTCGTTTGATAGAAGGAACTTGTTCTATCGCGTGGAGAAAAAAATAGATATAGAAAAGCAGGTCATGAAATTCATAAGGGAACACGCCTCAAGTCCTGGCATAATATATCGGGCTACGCGGGATTCTACTGTTACATTGTCAAATTATCTAACGAAAAACGGTGTTCGCGCCTTACCTTACCATGCCGGATTATCAGCCGAGGAGAGAACCAAAAATCAAAATGCCTTCAGTAAGGACGAGGTCAGCGTAATAGCAGCCACAATCGCCTTCGGCATGGGGATAGATAAATCAAACGTGCGGTTTGTGATACACGCCGACCTGCCAAAAAACATAGAGGGGTATTATCAGGAGACGGGCAGGGCAGGGCGTGACGGTGAACCCTCCGAGTGTGTGCTTTATTACTCTGCAGGGGATGCGTTTAAGATCAGATTTTTTATTGATAAAATAGAGGAAGAACAGGAGCGCGCCACTGCGGAGGCAAAACTCACCAGAATGATTCGCTATGCCTCTGTGAATATATGCAGGAGGAGGCAGCTGCTTGACTACTTAGGCGAGAAATATGAACCGCAAAACTGCGGCACATGCGACGTATGCGTAGGTGCATATGAACTGCGGGATATTACAGAGGACGCTCAGATTGTCATGTCTGCCGTATCGAGGACAGGCCAGCGCTATGGGCGCCTCCATGTCACAGATGTTGTGCTTGGCAAAGGGACAAAGCGCGTGCTGGAGCTTAAACACGACAAGGTAAAGACCTTTGGGGCAGGTAAGCACAAGGACAAAGACTACTGGCGCGCGATTTTTGATGAGCTGATTGTCCAGGAGCTCCTCGTTCAGGAAGGCGATAAATATCCTGTTATCAAACTTACGCAACATGGGACAAATGTCTTATTTGACAATGAGACCGTTATGGCGAACATGCGCCCGGAGATAAAGGCAGAGGTTATTAAAAAGGTATCCCGCACCGAGGCGGGCAGTCAATTTGAAGATTATGACAAGGCGCTGTTTGAGTGCCTGCGCGCGCTGCGGCGCAGACTTGCCGATGAGCAGAATGTTGCCCCGTTTATTGTATTTTCTGACAGGACCCTTCATGAGATGTGCAGGCACTATCCGACATCAATTAATCAGTTGTTGAATATTGCCGGCGTCGGGCAGTATAAAATTGACCGCTACGGCGATGACTTCATAGAGGAGATTAAGGCATATCTGGAACAAAATCCAAAGATGGAACCTGATATTCCGTAATGGCCAGGTCAATTGTAATTTCAACCGCATTATTTCTTATGACGCTTGCCATGTTTTCTCAGGTGAGGACATTTAACTTTGTAAATTATGACGACAATCTTTTCATCACAGAAAACCCCTATGTGCGCGATGGTCTGACAAGAAAAAGCGTCACATGGGCCTTTACCACCCCCTATACCGGAACTGCCGTAATGCCTCTGGCGTGGCTTTCTCACATGCTGGACATTACCCTGTACGGCCTTAAACCTGCCGGTCATCACATGACAAATGTCCTGATTCACGCTGCGAATACGGTCTTAGTGTTTATTGTGCTTGAGCTGATGACGGGGTTGCCGTGGCGGAGCGCCTTTGTTGCCGCGCTGTTTTCAGTCCACCCGCTTCACGTGGAGGCGGTGGCGTGGGTATCAGAGAGAAAGGGGCTGTTGAGCGCATTTTTCTGGTTAAGCACGATGTGGTGTTATGTGTATTATGTGAAAAAACCGTCGGTTTGGAAGTATATATCTGTTATTGTTTGTTTTAGCGCCTCGTTGTTGTCTAAACCTATTGCCATAGTGCTGCCGGTAGTGTTAGTGCTTATTGATTACTGGCCGTTAAAAAGAAAGATTAATAAGCAAATGGAGAAAATCCCGTTATTTCTGCTTTCTGTTGCTGCAGGGATTTTTACTTACCGGGTGCAGAGGGCGTGGAATGTGGACGAGTTTTTTAATGTGCTTCCATTTACAGAGAGGCTCAGTAATGCCTTTATCTCTTATGTTATGTACCTGTATAAAACACTTGTTCCGCTGTCGTTGTCTCCTATTTACATAGTTCACGATACGGTTAACATGGCTCATGGCATACTTGCCGCTGCGTTTATAACCGGTGTGTCAGCGGCTTCAATTATATTGATAAAACGGGCGCCATATTTTTTTGTCGGGTGGTTTTGGTATTTGATTGTGCTTATGCCGGTTGCCGGGCTTGCTCAGGTGGGGTATCAGGCTATGGCAGACAGGTATGCGTATTTACCGTTAATCGGTATATTTATCATTATCAGCCAGGCTGCTGGTGACGGGCTTCAGAAGACTGCCGGGCGCGGGATTATTCTATATATAAATGTGGCAGTTATATTAACAACCTGTACCTGTTTATCATTTTTATCAATAAGGCAGACGGCGCACTGGCGGGATGACATCAGTCTGTTTAGCCGTGCGGCAAGTGTGACTCAGGATAACTTCATAGCATATTTCAACTTAGGCTCTGCATATTTGGCTAAAGGAAATGAGGATGAGGCCCTCAGTAATTACAAGAAATCTATTGCAATAAAACCGTCATTCGAAAAACCATACGTTAACGCCGGTTTTATCCTGCTTAACAAGAACAAGGCACACGAGGCGTCATTGTACTTTGCAAAGGCATCAGAGCTTGACCCAGACAGCCCTGCCTCATACTATGGAATGGGATTATCGTTGATGAACGCTGGCAGACGTGAAGAGGCACTGGTCTATTTCAGGAAGGCGCTGGCAGTTGACCCGAATTTCGGACCGGCAAAGGAGTATGTCCGATGAAGCGGCAGAGGCTCATATTCATCGCAACATCTTTTGTGATGTTTACAGTGTTATCGTCCTTTGTCTTTAATTATGTGCCATATTTCGATTATACGGAACAAAAGGCCGATATAACGCCTATTATTGCATCAGGTACTCAACGTGCCTACGAAATGATTGATTTTAATCCCATTATAGACAATATCACTCCTTCAGCAATGGATGACTGCAAGTTGAAATTTTGCGGGGAGTCCTTTAACTGGAGCATGAGAACATATGAGGATGTGGATAAATACTATAAAATCACTATAAAGATTACAATGTATAAATCACGCGAGAAGGCACAGAAAAATTACGACGATTATGTCCTGGCTATCAAGAAAAATCGTTATGATAAGGTTGCCGCTTCTGACGGTTATCAAGTCTTTGTATCAAGCGTAAAGAAGCTGCGCTGGGATTTTCCGCCAACTCCAAATGGGCTATTCGCCTCAAGGGTATTATTTCTTAAAAATAATATTATGATAGATGTACTTGAGACCTCAAAGTCAAAAAAAGGCGAGTATAAGAATAAATTCTTAGCGGGCCTTGGGCGGCAGCTTATGGCCGCAGCGCCATCAGGAGATAAATAATCATGTCAGACGAACATACTTCGTACAACGCTGACCCCTACAGCACGATTGCCTCTAATATTATTGAAGACAGGGCCGCAGCGGCACATATTGAATTCGTATGGCGTTATATTGATGACGAAAACACCCCGTTTAGCTCATCTGTCCTGATGGACTTTCTCGACATATATACCGGCGTAATACTGAGGGAATTAGAGGGCAGGGGGATTGTCGTACCGTCTGTCTCTGTCTATGACCCGAGGGCAATAAAGGAGGTAAGGGCAGCCCTGCGGGTTATCTATCACGCCATTGAATCCATAAGCGTGGTGTTAAACGAAAAGGCAAAGAAACTCAACCACGACCACATGAGAGACCTGCTGATGGAATACGTCGGAGCCGTGTGCGATTACTTAGAAACTTCAGGGGTGAGGCAAACCCTTCAGTCACTTGCCACCCCTGACGCCGCAGATGCCTTTAAACGTGCGCTAAATGATTACAGTCCGGGAGAGAGGCCGTACTACTTTGTTGAGCATGTAATTGGGCTAAGGTAAGTCCGCACGCACTGCATCGGCGTAGTAGAGCGGTGAGCCGCAGCGACAAAAGCAGCTCCCTCTGCCGCCTCTGTTATTCCACGTAGTAACGATGTTCCTGCATCGTTTACAGGTTATTTTATACAAGAGCTACACCTCCTCATTGATGCTTAATTTGATGATGCTTAATTTGATGAGAAATTTTCTATGACGACGACAGGATATTTAGTGTTTTCGATACTGAGCCTGGCATCGTCGGCGCTTGAGGCTGAGATTGAGCCGGGAATCCACCTGTCTCTGACCCTTGTGATAAAATAAAATGTCATGGCATGACCTCCTCGATGTATAATGATTGTTTGCGTGGGATACCCACAGGTGACATAGAGATATGATAACACATATAATATTATATGTCAATATCTATAATTGTTATTGTTTTAGAAGTTGCCGTAGGCTTCCCATTTGACATATTAACGGTCTCATAAGATTCAAAGGGGCGAAGCCCCATAGATGGGGTGCAGGGGACAAGTTCCCTGCCGGGAGTTTGAGGGCAGAGCCCTCATTCTTCAAGTTGGTTCTATTGTGAGACCCTTAATATGTCTAAATTTTTCAATGAACGGCAATGTATTCCGCAAAAGAAGTAGAATCAGGAATTGGTAAATTATCTTCCAATAGGATTCGAGGCGTGGGATTTGTTTTGAATGCAACGCTGTATTTACAAAAGTGAGAAAATCGAGAAAGTCTTGCATCGCTGTTCGAATATGCTCGGTCTTCAACCCAAATGGAATTTGAGCTTTCTGATTAAAGCCATTGGCTTGCAATGGCACGGCTTGACACGCCTTAGCTTCATCTTCTGCAACCGGAGGGCTCATTCGCAGTTTTTGTGCCGAATCGCGGAATTAAAGCATATCAATTAAACTTTACCTCTCTCTTAAACGTTACATGTATAAACTGAGCTGTTCAGACCTGTTTGTTACGTCAGCGAGTAACGGAGTTTTTGTCAGATGCTTATTGAGCGATGCTAGTTCAGGAATGGCTTTAGACGCTATATTAAAATAGTCCAAATATCTTTCAACACCTATGGCGTAAAGTCCTATTGCTTCTGCTGCGGCAATGGTAGAACCAGAACCCATAAACGGGTCAGCAAGTATGCCTTCACCCAAAGGCAACGATGCGTAAACAACTTGCCGCATAAAAGACTGTGGTTTCAAGCTGGGGTGATCGGCTATATCGCGCTCCAATCGTGGGGTGCGTTCACTCGGAATTATATCTTCAAAAGGGTTCCCATTTGGTGAGCGGCGTAATCCTCCCGTTTGAAACTGACGAAGACATTCACTAACGGTCATTTTTTCCGGCAAAGGCTTACGAAACAAACCCCACGGCTCATAACAACCACGCGGCATCGACGACACGTCGGGAAACTCTTCTTCTGCATTCTTCGGACGGTCACCGCCACGAAGTGTGCGGACTTGGCGAATTAATTGACCTCGAAATTCAAGTCCACCTTCCACAAGAGCTTCATAGAGCAACGCTGCAATAAAGGCATTTGTAGCAATTATTACATGACCACCAGGTCTAAGTGCATGGACGGTTAGACGTGACCATTCAGAAAAAAACTTAGACAGCCGTTTGCGGTCTTTGGCGTCAAGGGCTGTGAAGCGTGGTAACGGAGCACGTACCGAACCATCAAAAGTGGGGGGTATTCTCCAGACCCCTCCTTTACCTTTAGAGCGCTTTTCAAGTTCGTTAGCATCATATTCTCGAACCCCATAAGGAGGGTCTGTAACAACAGCATGAAGCGAGTTTTCAGGCAGACGGGAAAGCCACTCGAAACAATCCGCGTGAATGATTCGACCATACGTGAAAACTTTAGTGGTATAACCAAGAGAAAATGATTCCGTAGCGTCTAAAGAGTGCGTCATCAGTCGGCTCTCACTTTCTGCAAAAAAACTTCCAATTCATGGCGATTGTAAAGACAATAACTATGGCTACGGTAAGGTCTAAGCTTCCTTGTCTCATCCCTGTTCTGCAATGTCGCAAGTGATACACTACGTGTGACTGCTTCTTCCTAAGCGGTAAGATAACCTTTCTATTTTGGCACCGTAAGCCATTTTTCATACCATACCTTATCAAACATCATCAAACATCAATCTCAAACATTAATAAACATTGCCAATAGACAAAAGGAAACAAATCGTATAGTGTACGTGAGATACCATAACAATTAGGATAAAATCAATAAGCAATTATTAGCTCATACCAAAACATTCTTTTTTGTCAACATTTATAAGTAGTTATGAAAAGTATCAACTACGCCTTTTTATACCCTATGACAGCAAGTGCATTTACACTTTGCTGCCGTTTAAGGTATGCTGGTAATTTAAGACCAAAAATGTTATAATCCAAACCAGTTGTAACTATTATTACCAATAATATCTGTATAAAAAACGGTGAGCTGCGATGCAAAGAGAAAATAAACATCTTATAGATTTATATGAGATGCCCCCCTGTACACTCAGTGTCAGCGGGCGTTTTATTCATAGAATCAGGGAGATGGTTGCCACTGATGAGGACGCCTTTCCCCTGATATTCGGTCTGGGGCATGTGAAACGCCGTCTTGTTGAAGTGCTTGCAACAGGCAGCGGGGCTCTCATAAAGGGTGATTTCGGCGTTGGTAAGACCCATCTGAGTAACGCCGTGTTTACTGTCTTACAGGGGTACTATCTTACACATCCTGTTTATACGAATGTGGGATGTCCGGTAAGGGAAAACTCCATCCATCTGTACAACTATATCGTTGAGAACGACCATTCGGCATTAGACAACGTCTGTCCGGTGTGCAGGCATAAGTATGCGGCAAGCCCGGCTAAACTGATACCCATCGAGAGGATATATATTACTGAAGGAAGCGGGTTTGCCCGGCTTCAGGGTAACGAGGACATTGAACCGGAGAAAATATTAGGCATGTACCATCTGTTACGATTTGCCGAAATAGGCGACCCCTTTGACCCGCGTGTGCTTGAGGGTGGGAAGATTGCCCAGGCGTCGGGTGGTGTCCTATTTGTCGATGAACTTGGGCTTATGAACAACGAGGCGCAATATGCCCTTATCCAAGCCCTTCAGGAGAGGCGTTTTACTCCGTCTAACAGCAGGATGACATTCCCAGTGGATTTGCTTTTTGTATCAACGACAAATAATACAAATGACTTCAGGATTCACAAGGCAGTGGCTAACCGCCTCGTAGGTATCCCCGTTGGCAGGGTAGGGTTTGGGGATGAGATTCTGATAGTGCAAAAGGAGCTTGCTAAGAATGGTCTGGGGGTTAGATTACCTAAACTATTTCTTGAGTTTATCGTTAGTACAATTCGGGAATTGAACAATATTGCTGTTTATCTGGGGCCTCGTTCCTCTATTCGGGCTGCACGAATAGCCTGTGTCTCAGCGTTTATCGAAGGACGCACTACGGTATCATTTTGTGATGTAAAAGAAGGTCTTCATACGGAGATAGCCGGTCAGGGGGATGAGGAATCCTTTGATGAGATAAATGAAATGTTGTCGAAGGATTTTCCTTCAGTCGTTGAGTTTATAAAACAGAGGGTGCCTGCTATAGAAACTGCCTTTGCCGTTATTGATAATTATAAAGACGCAGACACGGCATTTTTGAATATGGATATGCAGTTAATAGATGATATTGTGGCATATCTTTCGGAGGATGACAGCAGACCGGAGACCATTAAGGCATACCTTGATGCCTATGCCGTGACATGCGGAGTGTGAGACTGCCCCCATGTTAATGACTGACATAAGGGCGTGGTGTACGGGCGTGTTTCAGTATGACAAGTTGAGCTGCTTTCTGCCACCTGCGATATTCGGTATGATGCTCGATGAGGAATTTGACTCCGAGGAGGAGTTTATAGACATGGCTAAGGCAAAAATTGACCCTACGCCGAAGAACCTCTATGTGCCGTTTAACCCGCCGGTGTTTCCTTTTGATAACAAAGATTTTGAGGACCCGTTTTATCTGGTTGAAAATAGTCCCGGTGATCTAGTCGATTTAGAATGCCTTAAAGACCTCACAGACGAACAACTCAGCGACTATTTTAGGGATGTATTTGTGAGATTTTCGTATAAATCCGAGGGCAGGATAAAGATAAAAAAGAAGGAACTCCTTCATTATGTCGGGAAAAACTACTATTTCGAGATGAAAAAGGGGTTAAAAAGAACTAAGGCACAAAAGCGCAAAAAGAAATCATTTCTTACAGAAAAGGCACGCTCAATGGCTGCAATACACATACCGGAAACTACGCGCCGCGGTATTATAAGGCAAAAGGTTCACCACGATGATGTGATTATTCGGGAAGATGATGTGGTAAATCTAAAGAGACACTCCAGGGAAAGGGCAGACATCCTCGTTGCCATCGACTCAAGCACATCGATGGAGCAGGGCGGTAAACTGCAATTTGCAAAGAAGGCCTGCCTGTCGTTTCACTATTACCGCAACAGCCAGGACGATAAGGTGGAGTTCATCTCCTTTAACGAAAAGATTGAGAAGATCGCCCCCCTTGATGTCCTCACATTAAAACCTGTGGGCATGACCCACACGGCTGAACTTCTTGATTTCGTATACAGCTATTTCTCGCGCACAGGCAGTGTCAATCAGGAACTATATATTATTACCGATGGCTACCCGCAACGTGCCGGTGTCGAGGACGCAAAATATCTCTCCGTTACGCTGAAAACAGCTCAAAGGCTTCGCCGTCTCCATCTAAAGACAAAGATACTCCTTGTCCATGTCCCGGGCTATGAGATTAATCCAAACAATCAGAGATATAACAGACTCATATGCGAAAGTCTGGGCGGTGAACTAGTCAGGGTTGATGCGGGCGGCCTTTCTGTTGCACTTATGGATATAGAGGCGGTGGCAAATTGAGTACCCCCCCGAAAGTTACGATGTATACAGACGGCGCATGTAGCGGCAATCCAGGCCCAGGAGGCTATGGTGTTGTCATGATGACAGCCACAAAAAGAAAGGAACTCTCTGGGGCATCGCGCTTGACTACAAATAACCGTATGGAGCTTTCGGCAGTTATCGCCGGATTAAGTGAGTTAAAGACCAGATGTGAGGTCTCAGTTTATACAGACTCACAGTTGATCGTAAACGCTATGACAAAGGGATGGCTTAAAAACTGGCAGGCCAATAACTGGATAACCAGTGCCAGGGCCAAGGTTAAAAACATAGACTTGTGGGAAAAACTATCTGCCTTGTGTAAAGAACACATAGTCACTTTCAATTGGATACGCGGTCACAACGGCAACCCAGAGAATGAACGTGCCGACGCGCTGGCATGTGCAGCCATTAAAACAGGGATTTTTTTAGATTGACATCACTGCTTTCCCAACTATACTTCCCCTTGCACAAATCAGGGGGATTGGGTATGATAGTGGTGCTGAAGATATGCTGAAAATATTGCCTCGTTTAAACTGGCTCTGCTGTGCTGCTGCGGCAATTGTGGTTTTATTTGGTGTTTGGGGCTATGCCGATGAGATGCCAGAGGGCAGTGTTTTAACCATCTCTGAAGGACTTGCTATTGCAACTTCTGAAAGCCGTGTCATGAAGATTGCAGCCCAGAACATAAATATATCAGAGAAAGAAGCAGAAGCTGCAATGGCTGTACTCTTTCCTACGATAAATGCTGAAATTGCAGAGACTTTTCTCCAACACAAGCCAATGGTAAAGTTTAGTACCCAGCGTGTACCAATGGCTAACCAAACGTCAATTGCTTACGGTGTAAATATTAAAAATATACTTTTTAATTTCGGCGCTAATAGCAGCAGCTATAAGGCTTCACTTGAGTCGCTTGAGGCCACAAAGCTTGACTATGAACGAATAAAAAATCTGACAGCCCTGGAGTTCATTCTGGGATGCTATGAGGTGCTTGAGTACGATAAATTTATTGAAGTAGCTCAATTAGAAATCAAGAGAATTGGGCTGCATCTTAAAGTGGCACATGAACTATATAAGGATGGCGCTATAACAAAAAACGACCTGCTGCAGGCCGAGGTGCGCCTTGCTGATGTGAAGCAGCGCCTCTTATCTGTCAAAAACCTTCGTATGATTTCAGCATCTAAGTTGAACAATATACTGCTCAGGCCGTTGATGGCAGATGTCCGTATTGCTGAACCGGTTGAGGCAGTCCCGGCACAGCTTGAAATCTCACAGTTTCTGGAATTGGCAGAAAGGGTGCGTCCTGAGATAAAGATTCTTGACCACGAACTTCAGAGATTGATACTTCAGGAGAGGATAAAATATGCAGAATATCTCCCCACGTTTTACGCCCAGGGCGGCTATAACTATATAGAGAACGACTACCAGGTCTATGAGGGTAACTGGTCTGTTGTCCTTGGTGCAAAGATAAATCTCTTTAGTGGGGGTTCTACCAAGGCAGATTTATTAAAGTTAAGATATAAGAAAGAAAGGCTATCAGAGGAGAGAAAAAAATTAATAGACAACATCGCGCTTGAGGTTGAACGCTACTATCTGACTCTGAAAATTGCCGCAGAGAAACTCCTCGTTGCAAAAGATTCAATTGCCCAGGCGGAGGAAAACTTAAAAATAAACAAAACGCGCTACGAACACGGACAGGGCACCGCCACTGACGTTATGGATGCTATCACGCTCTTAACGCATACGCAGGTGAATTACTTAAGTGCACTTTACGAACAGAGGCGTGCCTATGCAGGGCTTCTCTACTCAAGCGGTGCAGACTTAAAGGAACAGTTTAAGTAACACTGAAATGTAATTACGGAGATATATGGAAAATAACTCAAACAATCATAAAAAGAAAATCGCCATAGCGGTCTTTGTTGTTGTCATAATTATTGGGGCGTTTATTACACTGTCGTACTTTAAGTATATGGCCGTGCATATCTCAACAGATGATGCATTTGTTGAGGGTTCTATTTACTCTGTGTCTGCTAAGGTGGCGGGCACGGTAAAGGCCGTCTATGTAAAAGACAATCAGTTTGTAAAAGAGGGAGAGCTGCTTGCCGAGCTTGACCCTTCAGACTTTGCCATAAGAGTAAAAGAGGCAGAGGCCGCACTGAGCGCTGAAACATCGAGGCTCAACGAAGCAGGCTCACGCCTTGAGGCAGCCTCACGGGCGCTTAACGAATTCCACGCCAAGACCGCGGCAGCTAAGGCAAATGTCGAGCTTGCTAATGCAAACCTTGCTCAGGCGCTCCTTGACCTCAAACGCGCTGAAAGCCTTTTCAAAAACGATGCAATATCAAAAGAGAAACTCGAAAAGGCGCAAACTAATTATAACGTCCACACTGCGGCTAAAAAGTCTGCGCAAGAGCAGCTTAAACAGGTAGAACTTTCAATCATTACCCAGGGCTCCGTTATAAAACAGGCCGATTCAATGCGAGTGTCACAGCTTGCCGCGATAAAACAAAAAGAGGCGATGCTGGAAGCCGCCAATCTGAACATTGGGTATACGAAAATATACGCAGCCTCAAGCGGCAATGTAAGCAAAAAGAGCGTTGAAGTGGGTAACCGCATTCAGGCAGGGCAGCCGCTTATGGCAATTGTAGCCCTTGATGACCTATGGGTAGTAGCAAATTACAAGGAGACACAACTGTCGAAAATCAGACCCGGTCAGCGCGTTGAAATCAAGGTAGATGCATACCCTGGGAGGATACTTTCTGCAAAGGTTGACAGCATCATGTCCGGCACCGGTACCGTGTTTTCCCTATTTCCCCCCGAAAACGCCAGCGGTCACTACGTAAAGGTAGTCCAGCGCATACCCGTAAAAATCGTCCTTGACAACACTACGGAAAAGGCAAACGTCTTAAGGGTGGGGATGTCTGTCGTGCCTACTGTGTTTGTGGAATAATACCCTATGAACAAGTGGCTTATCGCCTTTAGTGTAATACTGCCTACGTTTATTGAGATAGTTGACACGACAATCGTAATGGTGTCCCTTGACCACATCAGGGGGACATTCTCAGCGGGCGTGGATGAGGTAACGTGGATATTGACCTCTTATCTTGTTTCAAACGCGATTGTTATTCCGATGACGGGATGGTTGAGCAGGCTGCTTGGCAGGAAGAACTATCTTATGCTCTCGATAGCGGTGTTTACGGCGAGTTCTTTTCTTTGCGGTATAGCATGGAGCCTTGAGAGCCTGATATTTTTCAGGATTTTGCAAGGGGTAGGGGGCGGGGGCTTGCAGCCGCTGTCGCAGGCCATCTTGCTTGAGAGTTTCCCAAAAAAGCAGCACGGCATGGCGATGGCCGTATTTGGGATTGGCATATTGTTCGGGCCGATTATTGGCCCGCTTTTAGGCGGTTGGATTTCTGATAACTGGTCGTGGCAGTGGATATTCTTTATAAACATTCCTATTGGGATATTCTCTATCTTTATGAATATGATAGTTATCAAGGACCCTCCTTACGTACAAAAGACAAAGATGAGGATAGATTATGTTGGGCTTGCCCTGCTTATCGTTGGGTTGGGGTCGCTCCAACTGGTAATTGAAAAGGGTCAGCGTGAGGACTGGTTTTCGTCGTATTTTATCCTGAGCTTTTTTGTCGTTGCAGTGGTTTCTCTGGTGCTATTTGTAATTGTGGAGTTTTTTTCAGAGCAGCCTGTTGTCAATCTGAGGATATTTAAAGACCCGTCGTTTAGCGCTGGTACTGTGGTCATGTTTTTCTCATTTTTCAATCTTATGTCAAGCATAGTTATGCTGCCCTTGTATCTGCAAACGCTGATGGGATATACTGCTACGCTTGCGGGAATGGTCATCGGGCTTGGGGGCATAGTGACGGTCTTAGTGATGCCTGTAACAGGCGTGCTGATTCAAAAGACAGACCCGCGCTATCCGCTTACCTTTGGGATACTTATGGGCGCTTTGGCCATATATACTATATCAAAACTGAATCTCTACAGTGACTTTCAGAGCGTCCTCATAACGCGAATGCTGCTTGGCGTAGGGATGGGGTTTTTGATGATCCCGCTTATGACAATATCGATGTCCCACATTAAAAAAGAGGAGATTGGAAACGCTGCCGGTATTAATAACCTTGTGAGAAACGTTGGTGGAAGCATGGGGATTGCCTTTGCCACGACTATGCTTGTAAGCCGCGCACAGGTGCGGCAGGTTCAGCTTGTAGAACACTTGAACCCGTTTGATTTAAATTACCAGATAGCTTCACAAAAACTATCACAAGCCATTGTATCTAAAGGATATATTGGAGATTATCTTTCAACGCGAGCGGCTGAGGGGTTGATGTATGCCCAGTTGTTAAAGCAGTCTGCCATGCTTTCTTTTAACGATGTGGCGTTTGTGTCGTTTATAATCATGTTATGTATATTGCCGCTGGTGCTTATACTAAGAAAAGGCGGCAGGGGAGCTGACAGCAGTAAGGCTCAACCGCTTCATTAATGTGGGGCTTGACTTACACTTATGACCATTATAACCATGAAATTTGCTGTCATTCTTCGACAGGCTCAGGATGATTCCAGCTGTTCAAGCTAAAATGCAGATGTAAGCCCCATCGTTTTATCCAAATATCATGGTTTAGAGGTAGGTGTTGTATTGTAAAATATTTTTTAGTCCACAAAAAATTATATTGACATTATCTAATAAAAACTGTTATAAATAATCGGAGGCTTCGCTATATACGGGAATCCGGCTCGAAAGAGTAATAGCGTAGTCTTTTTTTATATGTCGTCAGCGTTTAGTCCCTTTTTTTCGTATCTGGTGCTAAGGTCTGGCATGTATATTATGCCATTATGTTTTCTTTGTTGTTTTTTACTATCAGGCGCAGTACATTCAAACTGAAGCGCTAACACTTTGTCTCCAAAATCATGTAATTCTTCTCGTGTTGTCTCCGGTAAATATAAATAAATATTTTGAGAGGGAGATTCTTTTTTTCTTATTAAATGTTCTGTTTTTCTTTTGTTTAAACCTTTATTTAGTATGTATGCAATTATATCAACTACCTGAGTCGCAGTTGTAAGGTCAGAAGATACAAAGAAAGGTTCAGGAATTATATTCCGACTTCTACGTTGCCCACTATATGTTTCTGTAAAATATCTTCTCATATTACCAATTAACCTTTTATGCTGTTGATTCTCAATCATATCAAAAACAATGATTCCTTTTTCATTTTTTTCATTAAGGTATAAATTAAATCTTTGAAATAGATAAGAATAGTCTTTTCTTAGTAATGTCCCTTGTGTATGTTTAACAGTCTTAGGAACTATAGAAGCAAATACTTTAATATCAAAACTTTTACAAGTATCCAATACTTTTTTAACATATAAAAGAGAGGCCTGGCCTATTGCTGTCAGCTCATTTCTTGAAAGAGGAGTTGGCGATTTAAGCTTATTTTTCTCATAACCACTCTTCAATAAGCTTATACGCAACGCATCATCAATATTGTCTCATTGTTTTGCCAGCTTGAACTTTTTTGGCTTTAAAAGGTTATTTCCTTTTGGTTCCCACTCGTTTAACGTTGTCATACCTAATATATCTTTTTTATGGCTAATTATTTCTACAATAAAATCCCATAACTTATCTTCAGATATAGCAATAGCTGCTAACACCATACGAGATGAATCGTCATCGGTACCGCTTTCATCAATAAAGTATATCATGAAACCTCCTCTATTGTTTGAATAATTTTGAGTGTATCATAATAAATAGGATGCTAACATTATTGTATTACGAGCCCTAAATTACCCTGATAACCTGTGCGCCGCCGACAAAGCCGTCATTCGTGGATACGGCTGCTGATGAGTTTGACCTTGCGCCTTCATATGGTATAGACGACGGGTTTTCTTTTAAGTAGAATACAACGTAGTAGTATCCCTTTTTCTCCATTTTCATAGATATGGAAAATTTGCCGCTCCTTTTGTCGTACCGCCTGCCGTCTTTGTTGAAATCCCAGGGGGGCAGGACGGCAGCCTTTTGCGCACCAGCGTCTTTGTATGATGAGGGTTGGGGTTTTGCTGGTGGGACTAACGCCGCGTCATATGTTACGGCAATCATGTATAGGCCAAACTCACCCGGGCTTATGACTGCACCGGTGAACTCGATTTTCTGCCCATATGGAATTGTCTTTGACAGCGGGCCTGATATATCTATATATTTGTCCAAAAACTCTTCACAGTACGTATAGCTGCCGCCTTTGACAGATACGCCAAGCCCCACGTAGTTGTGCCATTTTTCAAGAATATTTTGACGGTGGCCGTCCTCTGGCGGCACCTCGGCCATGAACATGCCGTGTCCCTTTGCTGCTAGTTCAGCCATAGTCTTATCGTCGGTGGTATGGGCTTGAGAACTCTTAAAGAGACAGATGTTCTCAGCGACATGACCATCGCCGCCCTCATCCAGATTATAACGGTGAAATGGGCGTGCACCGTTCAGCCCGGTATGTCCAAAGAAATCCCCTGCAACCATTGCCTCACAGTGGCGTTGGGCTGCCTTTGATGCCTTGTCATCAAGACTAACAGACGACAGACCGTGAGAGGTTCGGGACTTGTTAATCTGTGCCAACTGCTGTTGTCTTAGTTTGTCGAGTGTTGAGTCACTTAAGTTTGAGATGAGCTGGGGCGGGCGTTGTTGTTGTGTCGGGGGCGGCTGCTGCTGCACCTGAGAGGGCTGCTCATTTGGGGTATCTTCGGGCGCCTTGTCCTTGCCACGATAGTGCAAGAGGTAAAGGCAGATGAGCACAGCACACAGGACAAGCAGTCTTCGCATCTGGAGGTTATTTCCCTGACCAGCTTAGATAATTAGCGAACTCGTGTTCAAAGTTATCGCTTAGTATGCCTTTGCCAAGTGTCTCTTTTATCTCTGACAGTTCCCAGAACCGGACTGCGTCTATCTCCTCAGTGTTAAATCTAATCTCAGCGTTGTGTATGTAGGAGTATGAATGCACAAGCTCAGATTCGATATTGTTTGAGTGAATATACTTATACATGAAGCGCGGCGCTGCACAGCTGCAAGGCGGCCCCTCGCTTCCCCACTCTGGAACTGGCATTGTGATACCCAGTTCCTCCTCCATCTCCCGCAGTACTGCCGATTCAATAGTCTCCCCCTGGTCAACGTGTCCGCCGACAGAGGTATCCCACTTGCCAGGGGCTACATCCTTTTTCATCGAACGCTTCTGAAGCAGGAGCCTTCCCCCAGTATCAAATACGAACACATGTACTACGCGATGGAGCAATTTATTATTGCCGTGTGCCTCGCTTCGTCTGGCCTGCCCGATAATCTCACCTTCCGGTGTAACTATATCAAGTAATTCTCCACTGTTATAATTAATAACATCAATCATCCCATTAACCTTCTTAATATCTCGTTGACGGCCTTTGGATTAGCCTTTCCCTTTGTCTTTTTCATCACCTCGCCAACGAAAAACCCTGTCAGCTTTGTCTCACCGGCCTTGTACCTTGACATCTCCCCGGGGTTTTCTGCAATGACTGCCGCAACGGTCTTTTCAAGTTCGCCGACATCAGAAATCTGCACGAGGCCTTTTTCCTTTACCAGTGCTGCTGCCGTCTTACCTGTATTAAACATGTCCTCAAAGACGGTCTTTGCGGTTTTTAAATTTATCGTACCGTCTGATACCAGTTTTATCAGCTCACAAAGATGTGCAGGTTTGAGCGTGGATTTTTCAATAGATACAGCCTTTTCGTTTAACAGTCTCATCAGCTCGCCCATCATCCAGTTGCTGACGTCTTTGGCGTTAGCGCCCAGGCTGACAGCCTCTTCAAACCACTGTGCCGTTTGTTTTTCAGATGCCAGCAAGTCGGCGTCATAGGCGGGTAGTTTATATTCGCCTGTGAATTTTAGAATCTTGTCATCGGGCAGCTCCGGTATTTCTTTTCTTATCTCTGCTGTCCATGACTCATCTACAATCAGTGGTACGAGGTCAGGCTCAGGGAAATATCTGTAGTCGTGCGCCTCTTCTTTTGAGCGCATGGACTCTGTAATGCCCGCCGATGTATTCCAGAGCCGTGTTTCCTGAATAATGCGCCCACCTTCACTAAGTACGTGCCTCTGGCGTTCTATCTCGTACTCAAGTGCCTTTTCTATGAACTTAAAGGAGTTGATATTTTTTATCTCTGTCTTTACGCCAAGCGCCTCTGTGCCCTGCGGCCTGATTGAGATATTGGCATCGCAGCGCAGAGAGCCTTCCTCCATATTGCCGTCACAAACATCGAGGTATCTTAGTATCGTCCTGAGTTTTCGCACATATGCAGCCGCCTCTTTTGGCGTCCTGATGTCTGGCTCTGACACTATCTCCATCAGCGGCACCCCGGCGCGGTTCAGGTCAACAAAGCTAAAGCTGCCCGCCCCCTCGTGGATGTTTTTCCCCGCGTCCTCTTCCATGTGAATCCTTGTCAGATTGATGCGCCTCACATTACCGTCTACATTGAGCATAACAAAGCCGCCTTCACAGATTGGAAGCTCATACTGGCTTATCTGATAGCCCTTGGGCAAATCAGGATAAAAATAGTTCTTGCGGGCAAAGCGACTAAACGGCGATATGCGGCACCCCAGGGCAAGCCCCGTTTTTATAGTAAACTCAAGTGCCAGTTTGTTTATAACCGGCAGTACTCCGGGCATCCCTATACATACTGGGCAGGTCTGCGTATTGGGGTCTGCCCCGAATTGTGTCGGGCAGCCGCAGAACATCTTTGATTGTGTCTTCATCTGGGCATGAATCTCAAGCCCTATGACCGTTTCATACGTAGTGGTATCAATTTTCATATGGATGGCCTCCTTTGATACCAGCCCGCAGCGCGTTCATAGGCGTGGGCGGCCTTTAAAATCTCAGCCTCACCAAAGTGTCTGCCTATCAGTTGAAGGCCGACTGGCAGCCCCCCGGAGTCGAAACCGCACGGGATGGATATTGCAGGTATGCCTGCGAGGTTTACTGATATGGTGAATATATCACTGAGGTACATCTGGAGCGGGTCATCAGCCTTTTCACCAATCTTAAAGGCCGTTGTCGGTGATGTCGGCGTGGCGATGACATCGACTACTTTAAACGCCTCATCAAAGTCCCTCTTTATAAGCGTGCGTACCTGCTGTGCCTTCTTGTAATATGCGTCGTAATAGCCGGAGGACAGGGCATATGTCCCCAGCATTATCCGCCGTTTGACCTCCTGCCCAAACCCCTTGGCACGCGTCTCCATATATGTATCGATAAGGTCGCTGCCGCTGACACGCAGGCCATACTTAACGCCGTCATAACGTGCCAGATTAGAGCTTGCCTCACTTGTGGCGATGATATAGTAAGCGGCCACTGCATAAGCCGTATGGGGCAGTTTTATAGATATGACCTCGGCGCCAAGCCGCTCTATCTCAGATATTGCAGCCCTTACTGCCGTCTCTACTTCTTTGTCCATGCCGTCAATAAAGTATTCCTCGGGGATGCCTATCTTCATTCCCTTTAAATCGCTGGACAAGGAGGCCGTGTAGTCCGGGATTGCGATATGGGCAGATGTGGAGTCTCTCCTGTCGCCGCCTGCTATGACATTTAACACGATTGCCGCGTCTTCTACAGTCTTAGTGATTGGGCCAATCTGGTCAAGTGATGAGGCAAAGGCCACGAGACCGAATCTTGATACAAGGCCGTATGTGGGTTTAAGCCCTACGACGCCGCAAAATGACGCTGGCTGTCGGATTGAACCGCCGGTGTCCGAACCAATTGCCGCCACGCACATATCAGCCGCCACGACTGCTGCCGAACCGCCGCTGCTTCCTCCGGGGGCACGGCTTAAGTCCCACGGGTTTTTCGTTGTAAAAAACCCGGAGTTTTCTGTGGAGGAGCCCATAGCAAACTCATCAAGATTGGTCTTGCCGGTCAGGCAATATCCTGCCTCCTGAAGTTTACCCGTTACGGTACTTTCATAAGGCGGGATGAAATTCTCAAGTATTTTCGAAGAGCAAGTTGTACGCACACCCTTGATACACATGTTGTCTTTAATGGCCATCGGGATGCCATAGAGGGGGGTGCGGTTGAGCATCGAAAGCCGCCCAGCCTGCTCCGCTGCGATATCCTTTGTGACGGTTACGTATGCCTTGACGCTGGTATCAAGCGCCGTTATTCGGTTAAAAACTGATTCTAAGAGGTCTGTCGGGGTTAGCTCATGCTTTGAAATAAGCCCTAACGCCTCCACTATAGTTAGTTTGTATAATTCCAAATAAAAATACCTCCCGCAATTGTTCAGTTGCAGTGATTCTATCACTATTAAGGCGTCAAGTGCAACACGCATCGACAAAGTCTCATAGCCCGTGATACAATAATGTATGGACACGTTAGAGAGAGATTTTGACTTAACGCAGATAATTAATGGGGAGGAAGTCGTGGGGCCAAGCCCGTTTGGAAAACATCAGAAAATCAGCCAAAGAATACTATGGATAGTCTTATCTCATGTCAAAAATAACGACTTAGGCGATGTGTTTTACTCTCCACTTGAGGTTATCTTTGAAGAAGGGATTAACCGCTTTCAACCCGACATACTGTTTATCAGGAAGGACAACATGGTCATATTTCAGGACTATGTTCGAGGCGTACCGGATATGGTATGTGAGATAGTCTCGCAGGGGACATACCGGCTGGATACTGCGACAAAGAAGGAAATATATGAGAAATACGGTGTACCGGAGTATTGGGTAGCCATCCCGGAACTCAAAATCATCGAAGTCTTAGCTATAGAAGAAGGCAAGTATAAGACATATTCCTATGCCGAAGGTGAAGGCACGGTTAGCTCTAAAGTCATCGAAGGACTTCAAGTTAATCTTAAGGATATATTCGACTAATCTGCCTGAGTCTCCACCAATACAGGGCAAAAGCATTTGAAGAAATACGCTGAAAATGCCCTGTGATTTCCCCGATATGTTTAATCCCACCCAAATATGTTAGATTATCATTGGGACAATAATAGTCACTGGAGGAAGCTATGAATGAAATTATATTTATTGTGGAGAAGGATATCGAAGGCGGCTTTTGTGCTCATGCCCTTAATCACTCTATAATTACAGAAGCCAACAACTTAGATGATCTAAAAATAAACATAAAAGACGCTATTCGATGTCATTTCAACACTGAAGAAGAAACCCCAAAAATAATCAGGTTACACATGGTTATTGAGGAAGTGTTTTCCTATGCCTAAGATTCCAAGGGATTTATCTGGTAGAGATCTTGCGGTGCTTCTAAGAAAATATGGATATAAGATAACAAGACAAAGCGGCAGTCACATTCGGTTGACACTGACACATGGAACAATAGAGCATCATATAACCATTCCCGTCCACTCACCCTTAAAGATAGGCACCTTGGGAAACATACTTCGTGATCTTGCAGAAGGTCTTAAGTGTGATAGAGATTCTTTGATAAAGGAATTGTTTAAGGACTGATAAGTTCAGCGCTCACCTGTGTGTTTGCCCTGCCCACCAACATCGACGCAGCCGCATGACTTGTGATATACTAGTGCAATGGACACGTTAGAAAGAGATGTAGACTTAACGGAGATAATTAATGGGGAGGAAGTCGTGGGGCCAAGCCCGTTTGATAAACATCAGATGACCAGCAGTAATCTGAATTATATTATTCACCATTATGTTAAAACGAAAGGGTTAGGACGAGTTTATTATTCTCCTTTTGACGTTATCTTTGAAGAAGGAATCAACCGGTTTCAGCCCGACATATTGTTTATCAGAAAAGAGAACATGGGAATTGTCAGGGGCTGGGTACGCGGAGTGCCGGATATGGTATGTGAGATAGTATCTCCCTGGAGTTATGAACGGGATACAGAAGTAAAGATGGCAGTCTACGAGAAATACAGGGTGCCGGAGTACTGGATAGTCATGCCGGAACTTAAGGAGATTCGGATATTGACCATCGAAGACGCCAAGTACAAACTGCACTCAATTGCAGTAATTGAAGGCACGGTTAGCTCTAAAATCATCGAAGGACTTCAGGTTAATCTTAAGGATATATTCGAGTAATCTCATATAAAATTATCTGGCAGCATTATCTGGCATCGGCGTCATACGTATTGACATTTTACTGTAGATATTGTACATTATGTCAAGCATAAGGCGGTAAAATACACTGTAAATGAAAAATACCAATAGACGATTTTTTAGTCTTCGTGTTGCCCTTGCCTATGCAGCGGTTTGCCTGCTAACAGCAGGGATTACCTATGTTAGGACAGAGGATGTAGAAATCCAGGCCTTACACAAATCGACAATGGAACGTTTAATGTTATTCGATCGATATGTGACAGCTAAAACAGGCTACTACAACGTTCATGCTAAAATATTATCTCAAAATCCTATAATAGCCGGATTTTTAATGCATCCGGCTGAAGACAATAATATGAATGACTACCTATTGGAATTTAATGACTCAATAGGGGCCAACGTAACCTATGTATTGAATAAAGATGGGCTTACAATAGCCTCAAGCAACTATAAATCCCCCAAAAGTTTTCTTGGCAAGAACTATGGATTCAGGGAATACTTCAGGAATGCCCTTAAAGGGAAGCCAGACGTATATATTACTATCGGCGTTACACAAAACACCCCAGGATATTATACGTCTTATCCAGTCAGGTCTGGTGGTGGAGATATTGTCGGCGTAGTAGCGATCAAATATTTTTTGGATATTTTTCAGGACGATGACCCTAATCTTGACGGGATAATGGACGGGATAATGCTGCTGACAGATAACAACAGTGTGATCTTTGCCTCAAACCACGAAAGATACAGGTTTAACACTATCAGAAAATTGCCGGAGCAAATCAGGCAGCAGATTAAAGAAGCCAATCAGTATGCTTCAGAGCCTTTACCCCCCCTGCCAATAATTGACACAAAGACTAAGGATAATTTAACCCTTGTAATCCTTCGGTTGACAGATAAGCATGAAAAATACCTTTTAGAAACTGCTCATGAAAAAGATGACGATTGGCATATATACATGCTTGCCGGATTGACAAAAGTATATAATAAAATCATCTTTAACTGCCTCTACGCGATATTGATAGTGACCGTAATCTTTCTTGTCCTCATACTTATTTCACGTATGGCGTTGGATTTAAAAAGGCGTGCTGAATACGAAAAGTCGATAAAATCAATAAATGAAGGGCTTGAGCTTGAAGTAAAGAAAAGAACTCAGGAGTTACAAACAACGGTAGATAAACTGGTATTAGCGGACAAATCCCTGCATGAAAGTGAAACAAAATACCGTCAGCTCGTAGAGCTTTCACAGGAGGGCATATGGGTTGTTAATAAAGTTGGTGTTACCACATACGTGAACCATGCAGTTGCCGATATGCTGGGGTTTACAGTCGGGGAGATGACAGGTGTGCGGTTTGCAGCGTTTATGGCCGATGACGCCAAAGAAAGAGCGGCTAACGTTGTAAATTACGAACAAGGGGCAGGGAAGGCAGACCGTCTGGAAACTACGCTTTTGCACAAGGATGGCAGCTCTGTATATGTATCCATATCAACGGTTGCCCTTACTGACGAACAAGGAAATTACACGGGGTCTTTTGCCGTTATATCAGATATTACTAAGCGAAAGCAGACAGAGGAAAAATTAATGGAGGCCATCTCAGAACAGGAGCTGCTCCTTCGGGAACTGCATCACCGCGTAAAAAACAACCTGCAGATAATAGCCGGACTAGTGGGGCTTCAAATAAGCCACGTCTCAGACGAAGGCTATAAAAACATACTTAAAGACACGCAAAGCAGGATACAATCTATTTCGCTGGTACATGAAAAACTCTATAACACAGAAAAACTCTCACAGGTCAATATCAAAGAATATATATACAGTCTTGTCAAAGACCTGTTTATATTTTTCACAGTTGACAGAGATAAGATTAATGTTAATTTTGAAGTGCCGGACATCCACGTTGGTATAGACACTGCGATTCCTTGTGGATTAATAATAAACGAGCTGTTTACAAATATTATTAAATATGCCTTTAAAGGCAGAGACAGAGGCGAGATTTCAATCAGGC
This sequence comes from Candidatus Magnetominusculus xianensis, assembly GCA_001541255.1. GTDB lineage: Bacteria > Nitrospirota > Thermodesulfovibrionia > Thermodesulfovibrionales > Magnetobacteriaceae > Magnetominusculus > Magnetominusculus xianensis. Next base: position 11,401 of record LNQR01000056.1, on the reverse strand, counting down.
TTAGTGAGACAGGGCTTGACATGCTTGAGCTAATCATTGGGGACAACGGCGTTGGGATGCCTGAAGGCATAGATATAGGCAAAACCAAGAGCCTTGGTCTGAAGGTGGTAACAATCCTGAGTAAGCAGCTCAGGGGCACAGTAGAAATAGACAGGGGAGGGGGAACGAGATTTATTTTGAGGTTTAAAAGATCAGAAGTGACTGAGCCTGCTGCAAAATGAATACGAAACAACTAAATCAACTGTGGGTTACCCTGTTGTTAATAGCACTGGTAAGCACCGGTGCGGCTTTCACGGTTTATCATGCGGTTGTTTATAAGGTGGATGAGCAAAATCTCCTACAATTCAGGCACGCCTTCGATACACACGCAGGTATTATCGAAAAACGATTTGATGAGAACTTTGATATGGTAACCGACCTGGCCGCTTTTTACCGTTCTATTGAAAATGTAAGCGCTACACAATTTTCTGACTTTGTGCAGGGTATCACGCAGGGGCACAGCTCTCAGTATGCCATTGAGTGGATTCCGCGTGTGCCGTATTCTCAAAAAACAGAATTTGAACGCAGAGCCAGACAGGATGGCGTCATGGCGGCAGGGGATTTTTATATCTACGAAAAGTCAGGGGATGCACAAATTCCCGTCAATGTGAGAGACGAATACTTTCCTGTTTATTATGGTTATCCCAAAGACAATGTACTAAAGGCAATAGGTTTTGATCTCGCCTCTAATCCTGTGAGGTTAAAGTCCCTCGAACAGGCACGCGATACAGGGGCGTTGACGGCTACCGCTCCGGTTGTGCTTGTGCAGGAACAAGAAAAAGACGTCAAGTCATTTTTGTTATTCATGCCGGTTTACTATGGGCAGCCTGAGACACTGCAGGACAGACGCCAAAACTTAAGGGGTTTTACTCTTGGTGTATTTAGATATAAAGGCATTATTGACAAGAGTTTTCTGCGTAAGGATGCCAACACTGATTTAAAAGAGCAAGTGGTATTTGAGATAAGTGACAAGATGCTGCCAGTGGGTGAGGGCCTGGTTTACCGCCACAACCCTAAAGGTATTGTTGAGCTTTCTAAACGGAGCTTCGTAAAGACAATAGATATGGCAGGGCGAACTCTCGAGATCAAGGCCACACCAGTCAGGGGTTATTTTCATAAAAGGCGTGGGTTTGTACCACTTTCATTTGCGGTTGGCACTTTTATAATTGTGGGTTTGGTTTGCAGTATTATATTTTATATGTCAAGGCAAGCGCAGAGAATCAAGGCCATAGTTGAGGACAAAACCAGTGAGTTAAGGGGAACTATAGAAAAGATGACGGTGTTGGAGCAAACACTTCAAGACAGTGAAAAGAAATATCGCCAACTGATAGAGCTTTCTCAGGAGGGTGTGTGGCTTGTCGATAAGAATAACATTACAACGCTTGTTAATAGGGCGGTGGCGGATATGATTGGCTATACGGTTGAGGAGATAGTAGGGGTGTCGTTTCTTGAGTTTGTGGACGATGAGTCGAAGGCTGCAGCAAGACATAGTGTAGATGTAAAACTGGCGGAAGGGGAAGGTGACCGGCTGGAAAATGTCCTCCGTCATAAGAATGGCAGTAAAGTCCATATATATGTCTCTGCTGTCCCCTTTATTGATGCGCAAGGAAACCGCACAGGGTCTTTTGGCGTCATCACAGATATTACCAAGCGCAAAGAGATGGATGAGCAGTTAAAGAAATCTGTTGCCGAACAGGAGCTGCTCCTGAGGGAGCTGCACCATCGCGTCAAGAACAACCTTCAGGTAATAGCCGGGCTTGTGGGGCTTCAGCTCAGCTATCTCAGCGATGAAAAATCCAAAGAAGCCCTCAGGGATACCCAGAGCAGGATACAGTCGATTGCGTTGGTGCATGAAAGGCTTTATAAAACAGAAAAGCTCTCTGAGATTAATATTAAAGAATATATACATAGTCTTGTCAAAGACCTGTTTATATTTTTCACTGTTGATAAGAGTAAGATAGGCATTAATTTGAATGTGGCGGACGTACATGTTGGGATAGGGACTGCAATACCATGCGGATTGATAATAAACGAGCTGTTTACAAATATTATTAAGTATGCCTTTACTGGCAGAGACGGTGGAGAGATTACAATTGAGCTTCGCGTGTTAACAGATTCAGATGAGCTTGAGCTAATCGTAGGTGACAACGGCGTGGGGATGCCTGAAGGCATAGAGATAGGCAAGACCAGGAGCCTGGGCCTGAAGGTGGTAACAATCCTGACTAAGCAGCTCAGGGGTACAATAGAAATAGACAGGGCAGATGGGACGAGATATATTTTGAGATTTATGAAATCGTGATTGCTCTAAAGGCTGTAGATAGGGTATAGTAGAAGCAGTGAGGACAGATGCCTAAGAATAAAATAATGATAGTAGAGGATGAGGGGCTGACTGCTGCTTACATTCAGGATATACTTGAGAGTGTGGGGTATGTCGTAGTCGCTCATGAGTTTTCTGGAGAGGACGCCATAGAAAGCGCGATGACAACTGAGCCGGACTTAATCCTTATGGATATCAGGCTTCAGGGACGAATGGACGGCATTGAAGCCGCTGGTGAGATACAAAAGCGAATGAGCGTTCCAATAGTCTACCTTACCGCTCATTCAGACAAGGCCATTTTAGATCGGGCAAGGATAACACAACCCTATGGTTATGTCCTAAAACCGTTTAATAGTAAAGAGCTGCACTCCAATATAGAAATGGCGCTGTATAAGCATCGAACTGAGAAAGACCTGCACGTGTCGGCATTTTATGATACATTGACCGGTCTTCCCAACCGCTCGCTGTTTTTTGACCGGTTTGAGCAGGCCCTGAAGCAGGCAAAGCGAAGCCAGCAGTCTATGGCCCTTATGATGATAGATATAAACGCTTTTGCCAGTATAAACGAGACTATGGGCCATGAAGTCGGAGACCAACTGCTGGTTGATGTGGCCAGCAGGCTGAGAGACTGTATAAGAGAATCTGATACGGTAGCACGCCTCGGGGACGATGAGTTCATAATAATGCTTACAGGGATTAAAGATCCTAATGATGCCTGTGATGTAGCCACAAAGATAATTCTTTCTGTTGGAAAGCCGTTTTATATTAACTCGACTAACTGTTCTTTGGGTGTCAGTATAGGCATATCAATATATCCTGCCGATGGCGATTCGTTGAAAACGCTGTTAAAAGAGGCAGATACGGCGATGTACCGCGCCAAAGAATGCGGAAAGAACCGGTACAGATTCTTTAATGAAACATGTGAGATGATAAACAAAGACATCGGGTTCTTACTTGATAAGCTGGTCAGCTTTGTCATAGCACGAAAAGGCGTCTGGGACCAGGACGGCTGGGTAGATTTGCTGATTGATATAAAACGGCGCGGCGTACCATTTTCAACAGACATAACACGGTATGTCGGCGCGCTGCTTGAGTCGCTGAAAAAACTATACGTATCAGCCCTTCCTGTTGACGCCAATGTAGACAAGATTATCCCGATATTGAGCCATGAAATATTAGATTTTATCCTGGAACATGATGGTGTTTGGAAACAAGGCGACTGGGAGGCGCTGCTGGCTAATGTCCAGACACACGGGCTTGAGATGAGTGATGATTTATACAATGTACTCAGGGATTCACTTGAGTCACTTAATGCCCTGTATGTGTTATTGTGTAAGAAGTGCTCTTACAACAGTCGTGACTAGTAGTACACCTCGCAGTTGAACTGGTTGCTATGAATCTTAAAGATGTCGATTTTTTCAGCGTCCTTAGTGACGAAGACATTGAGGAGATAAAACCTTATTTCCAAAGTGTAACACACAGTAAGAAGGATATGGTGTTTTCTGAGGGTGACCGCTCTGACTGGCTTTATATCGTCTCAACGGGTAAGGTAAAGATCACCAGACAGTCGCAGGACGGCAAGGAACTCATTCTTGAAATCATTCAACCAAATGAGCTATTCGGGGCGGTTGCTGCCTTTAAAGGATTTCCCTATCCAGCCAATGCCGTAGCAATGGAATCATCAACTGTGTTTAAGATTGCACGCAAGGACCTTCTTAAGATCATTGACAGGTTTCCTAGTGTAATGTTTTCGATTGCATCTATGCTTGGTGACAGGATGAGAAATTCACACGATACACTAAAAAATATCGCCCTTGAGCGTGTTGAGAGCCGGATTGCCTCACTATTACTAAAACTTGCGCTTAAATCCTCACCCGATGCCCTTCATATTGATTTCAAACTGACGAAGCAGGACATAGCTGACATGGCCGGCACTACGGTTGAGACATCTATTCGTACTATCAGCAAATTTAAGAGGCTTGGCCTTATATCAGAGAATAAAGGCCTGTTCGTCATAAAAGACCTTGACGGACTAGGCCTGTTCTGTCATTAAGAGCCTGTTGAATGAATAATCAGGCCGGATGCTCAGGTTTCGGAACCAGCGTTGCCAGCATATTATATACAAACAGCATTATCGATGCTGCCTCCATAAGGCCAAACACAGCGCCAAGTATCCTTAGCCCGCCCTCTGCCCCGCTGTATGTGGAGATTGTGTAGCATATTACCATCCCGATTAGCCCTATGTTTGCAAGCCAGAACTGCGCCTCTGCTGCCTTGCGGCTTTTTATCAGGCGCCCGGCAAATCTTGGCAGCACATGATACCCCACGCCGTATATCATCATCGTTACCCAGCCTAACAACATCAGGTGCGAATGGACAAATTTCAATGTCAAATGGGCGGGGGCTGCCATCATCATTATGCCAAACAACGACGACAGACCTAAATACACAACGCTTGCAATTATAAAATTCTTTACATAACTATCCATCCTGTCATACCTCCGTAGTATTATTTTCTTTTAATCTATACTATCAGTTCGTATGAGATAATACCATGATAAATATCATATGCGGTTATATTCGGTCATGAGGGCCTCCCGCATAATCTCAACAGGGGCAGCCGCGTGTGTCCAAAGTTCAAACGCCAACACACCCTGCCAAAAAAGCATACCCAGGCCGTTTACGGTGGTGCAGCCAAGTCTTTTTGCCTCGATAAGAAGGGGTGTGTCTTTGTAAATAACGTCGCAAACTATAAGACCTTCTTTTAAGAACGTTTTATCGATAGGAAGTTGGTCGCCCTGGCTAAGCCCTAGCGGAGTGGCGTTTATAAATATGTCTGAGACTTGGGAGGGATTGACTGAGTTTTTGGCGTGGACTTCAGGGTTTACTTTTTTTAAGTCCCGCACAAGGGCGTTTAGTTTTGGCGTATCGGGATCAAAAATCCTTAATGAACGCGCTTCTTTTGCTATGTAATATGTGATAGCACGCGCTGCGCCTCCAGCCCCGGACATCAATACCCTCTTGTCTTTTAAGCTTACGCCTGCCTCTTCCATGGATTTCATAAATCCCCGTCCATCCGTATTATGGCCTATAAGTTTGCCGTTATCGTTTACTATTGTATTTACTGCCCCGATAAACCTTGCCTCTTCGTGGATGTCATCAAGGAATGGGAGCGCCTTTTCCTTGTATGGAATTGTAATATTCGCGCCAAGAAAGTTCAATGCGGAAATCCCGCGGATTGCATCTCCAAGCCTCTCAGGGGCAACTGGGAGGGCGAAATAGCGGCAGTCCAGCCCCCCCTGCTTAAACAAGTGCTTAAACCCCGCATTGTGCATGGCAGGAGACAGGCTGTGCCCTACGGGATTGCCTATCAGCCCGGCCAGTTTGGTCTTTGACGTAATCATTAATCCAGCTCCTCTATAGCCTTTATTAGACCTTCAAACGAAGACTCTATTATTTTTATCTTTACATCGAGGGCCTCCCCTATGAAATCCGTCGTAGTGTCATCAAGGAACATATTCTGACCGTCACGCAGGGTTACATCGGGGATAAATAATACCTCCTCCGGTCTTATCTGCCCCATGAAGGTACGCATAATGTCCCTGCCTGTCAAGAGCCCGGTTACGGTTACAGTTGTGCCGAAAAACAGATTTTCTACTGGGAATACCCTTAAGTCCATGCCGGTCTTTTTGTTCAGTTTGTTTGCAAATTGCTTAAGATATGGATAGAAGGACATCCCGGTAAACAGCGATATGGGGGTTTTGGGTATGCGCTTAAGTTTCTTAAACCTCTCTGCCCTGTGTAAAAACTCCGGCACCAGCCCCACGCCGTTTTCTTTTTGATGCAGCTCGCCGTAGTCTTTCAGGGGAGGGAAGGGGTGTTCACCTTTTAAGTACAGCTCATCGGCGCCATAGACTATCTGCTCTCCATATTTTTTCATGAATTTCTTCTGAAACGCCTCAATTGTTGCAATAGCAGACAGGGCGTCTTCTTTAGTCACGGGGGTCATCTTTTTATTCCCATGGGCGGTTAAGCCAACGGGCACAACGGCTATCGATGACAGGTATGGATAGAACTTTCTTAGGTCTGTTATGGTGTGTTCAAGGTCGCTGCCGTCGTTAAAACCGGGGCAGAGGACTATCTGTGCGTGCAGTTTTATCTTGTGTTTTATTAAAAACTGGATTTCCTTTAATATCTCACCGGCCTTTGGGCTGCCAAGCAGCTTTTTTCGGATTTCTTCGTTTGTGGAATGAACTGATATATAAAGTGGACTGAGCCTTTGTTCAACGATGCGCTGTTTGTCGGCATCGCTCAAATTTGTAAGCGTAATATAGCTTCCATAGAGAAAGGACATGCGGTAGTCTTCGTCTTTGATATAGAGGGTCTTTCTCAGCCCTTTTGGGAGTTGATTGACAAAACAAAATGTGCAGCGGTTCCTGCATGTCGTTATCTTAAAAGGCTTGAGCTCTATGCCCAAATAGTTGCCGCCGACCTTATTTATTGTCCTTTCATACAGCTTTCCACGTCTGCTTAACAGCATGGAGAATTCCTGTTCGTTTGAATAGAACAGGAGGTCTATTTCATCTGCGATAGAGTGCCCGTTTATAGAGATCAGCTCATCTGCTGGTCTGACCCCGGCCTCATACGCCAGTGAGCCTTCTGAGACTGCCTCTATTGTGTTTCCATTTTTTTTAACCATCAGTGTACATAAGCCCCTTTATTATGTAGTTTAGCCCTGAGGCAACTGTCAGCAGTGTCGTAATCCAAATAAGCACTGTCTGGTCTGGCAGCAGCCCGGGAAAGTTTATTCTTAATAAGATATAAGCCAGCAGTATCATCTGTGCGGCTATGGCAGATTTCCCCAGTATGCTTGGTTTAATGAATATCACATGGTGTATCATGTAAAACAACATCCAGCCCACAACTACAATCAGGTCACGGCTTATTATGGAAATTGTCAGCCACGCGGGGACCCATTCATATATAGAAAACATTATGAATGATGTTATTACCAGGATTTTATCGGCCAGCGGGTCAAGGAATTGCCCCAGCTTAGTCTGTTTTTTTGTCACACGTGCAATCAGACCATCAAGGGCGTCTGTGACAGAGGCCAGGATGAATATCGCCAGGGCTATTTCATACCGCCTGTAAATCAGCGTAGAGACAAAAAACGGTATTGCCACTATTCGTAACAGTGTCAGCGTGTTTGGTATATTTAGTACGCCCAAGTTAATATTCCCCAATTTCCCCGAATTTAAATACCCGTAAAATTCCCGAATTAAAATTCAGGGTATGTTTAATGGTATTGTCTTTCCCTGTAATTCGGCAATCCCAAGTGTATTATAACAATCGGCAGAGCCGGACTCCATAATAATAGCGCGGAGTTTAAGGGCATGGCAGCCCTCTAACTGAAAAGAATACCCCTCTGCTGCTTTGATTGCCCTCTGAAGCGGCAGCTTATACTGCCCCATATGTCTGTATAAGTATCTGGCCTGACATGTGCCGAGGTCGGCATATACCAACCCGCGTACATCCAGCGTCTTATTAAAGCGTGCCGCGGCTGCCTTGAAAAAACTATCGCCGCTGACCACCTCTGATACCATCAGCTTCAACATCCCTATGCTCCAGAGCGTGTATGCAGAACTCACCGTATCGCCAATCCTGGCATACATATCAAGGGCTGTCTTAAGATGAGTGTACGCCCCGGCATACTGACCTTTCATGCGCAGGGCATTGCCTATGCCGCAGTGAGAATATGCCGTGCCAAAGCGGTCATTAATCTTTGAGAATATTGTGCCAGCATTGGTATAGCATTGAAGCGATTCGTCATACAGACCCTTCATGCGGTATGCCCCGCCTAGTCCACACTGGCAGTATCCAACCCCAGAGGTGTCATCGAGGGCGGTAAACTGTCCCTCTGACAATGTAAACGCCTCTATCGCACCGTTTATATCGCCTTTTACGCGAAGGACACCGGCAAGCGCCCATGTGCTGAAGGCAGCGCCGGCGTGGTCGCCTAAGTCCGTGTAACGAGCTTTTATCTGTGTTATGTCGTTGAGCGCTGCCTGCCAATTACCAAGTGCGCGCAGTGAGAGTGCCCTGCCAAGTTTGGCATCTAGGGCGGCGTCCTCTGTTGATGCCCCATGCGCCGCTTCTGCGGCCTTGCTGTAATTGTCTGCGGCAGTTTTAAAATTTCCTGTCATTCGCTGCGTATCTGCTAGTGATGTAAGGCATTGGATATAGAGATGAGGGTCAGCGGCCTTTGAAACGGTTTTTAGTGCGGCCCTTAGTGTTTTGGCTGCCCCGGCGTAGTTGGATTTACCGCTCTGGTACTGTGCCTTTGCTATGAGAGTCTGAGTGTCCATAGTGTTATATCGTCTTTTCCCTGACTGCCTTAATTGTTTCCTTGTAGTTTTTTGAATTGTAAAAGGCAGAGCCCATGACTACCATACCGGCGCCTGCATTGGCAACATGTGCGACATTATCAACCGTTACGCCGCCGTCTACTTCAATCTTCACAGAGGTGAGACCTTTTTGCGTTAACATGGCCTTCAGTGCAGCGATTTTCTCCAGCGAATGGGGAATAAAACGCTGCCCGCCAAATCCAGGATTTACAGACATTACCAGGATGAGATCAGCGTCGCAGACAATGTCCTCAAGCGCTGAGACGGGTGTGGATGGATTTATGGAGACCCCGGCCTTTGCCCCAAGAGATTTGATAAGATTGACCGTGCTGTTAAGATGTCTGTCTGCTTCGTAATGAATGGTGAGAATATCTGCACCGGCGTCAATAAAATTCTTTACATATCTGTCTGGCCGTTCAATCATCAAATGTACATCAAGCGGCAGCGTGGCGGCCTTCTTTACCTGTTCAACAATAAAATACCCGATTGTGATATTGGGAACAAAACTGCCGTCCATAACGTCAATATGAAAGTAATCTGCCCCGGCCTCTTCGGTGTCTTTTATCTCTCTGCCAAGTTCCAAAAAATTTGCCGACAATATAGACGGCGCTGTCAATATCATAGTTATTGCTCCTTTTGTTCTGGCTGCTCTGTTTGATTTTCAGGGGCAAGCATCACCACATGGATTCGTTCACCCTGTTTTACGATTGTACCAGGGGCGGGGGATTGGCTGGTAATGCGTCCTTCTGCGCCTGCGGCGTCTATTTTAAGGCCCAGAGAAGCGGCCAGTTGTTCAGCCTGCCCTGGGTTTTTCCCAATAAAATTAGGACAATAGTAAGTTGTGGCAACTGTCCCTTTACTTACAATCAGTGTAATGTCGTTGCCGCTTTTTTCCTCCGGCCCTGGCCTCTGTGATATTACAATGCCCGGCCCTATGGTGTCAGAGTGTACCTCTATGACCTTGTTTATCTTTACCTTGCTTTGGGCCACTGTGTCTTCAGCCTTGCCCAGTGGAATTCCCCTCAGGTCGCCCATGAACTGATAGCGCGGCCCCTTGCTCATCAGGACTGAGATAGTACGGCCCTCTTTTATCTTATTACCGGTCGGGATATTTTGTCTGAGTATATGACCGGCTGGTACTGAATGGTCATAGTCCTCGCCTTCAACCCTTAAGTAGAGCTTAACGCCGTTTAACGCCTCGTTTGCTTCTATAAGACTTTTTGATTTCAAATCAGGTACCTCAATACTCTTACTAGTTGTCAGGAGTGCGAATGTCGCATACCCAGCCAGCACCGATATGGCGATAAATAAAACGAAAAAAATCGTCAACCTTATCAGTGTATTCATCGTTTAGAGTATGACATCCCCTTCTTCCTTATGCCAAAACGGTGCATCCTGCCCAATGCCCAAACTGCACCCCCGGCAAACTGCATCTCAAGCCAGCCGCTGCCGCTGCAATCGCTGAAAACACGCTGCCATCGTCATAAAGGATACATGACTGAGGGGCATTTTATCAAGTGTTTTTATGTGAATCTTTTACATGATTATGGGCAATATTATTAATCAACACCGGACTAACTATTTTCTAACAGGTATTTAACACTACTTCCTGCCATAAATAGTTACCGCTAAAGGCCGATGTGTTTTATTGTCTCGGCCATATTGGGGTCTTTTAGGGCGAGTTCCTTTAATACCTTTTCGATCTTATCTCCCCTCTCTTGCAGTTCTCTGTTTGTTCTAATAACAGGGGCAAGCGTGGTACGTCTGTCCCATAAGACAAAACCAACTAAAGTAAGCATTCCGCCTATCAGTACATACATCAGCCCGTATAGGTCACTCATTCTTGTGTTTAAGTCGTTCATCCGATGATTTAAGGCGTTAAATCCGTCGTTCATCTGACGATTTAATGCATTGAAACCGTCATCCATGCGCTGATTGGTAGCCTTAGATGTGTCATCTATGCGTTGATTGGTAGCCTTTAACCCTTCATCAACCCGGACTTCGACGCGTGTCAGCCTTTCTCTGTCTTGCTGGGTGAAAGACGGGTCTGCCGCACACACCCATGAAGGGAATATCGCAGATAATAGCAATATCAACATCGCCGCCCAAACCACTTTATTCATGAATCCATCGCCCTCGCTTAGAATAATTATAACATACGGCAGGTAAGTCCGTCAATATTACAAAAATCAACCTGAATACAGAATCATTCTAAGCCTGCCAAAGGCATGATCTGACATTCACAATGATTATTCACCAAAAGCAACTAAATTTATCATAGATAATACAGCAAAGTAATGTAATAATCGCTTTGATAAATAATTATAAAAATACATATGTTACAAATGTATTACTGATAATATATCTTCACATCAATGTTATGTATAGGCAACATGCTATTGCTGTTGTATGTTACATAATAGTAACGCTCTTCACAATAACAAAATAATGCTTGACATCATATTGTCATTTATGTTATTAATCAAACTAACAATAATTCGATGGGTGTGGGCTGTGTGTATTTCGTTTTCGTAACATAGAACTGCTTACTAAAAGGCTGTTTCAGCCTTTATCGTGTGTATATACGGGAGGACATACCATGAGAAGTTTTTCTGAATTTTTCAAATCGTTCAAGTCAAGT
>LNQR01000055.1 GCA_001541255.1 Candidatus Magnetominusculus xianensis | reverse complement strand
GCAGTTATGGAAGAAATCAAGGAAGAACGCCAACCATCGCTGCCATTGATGAGACCTGAGAATTTTGAACCAGAAGAAGTTACTGATGGTATGGTAAATATAAGCAGCCTACGATCAGAGAAGCATCTATCAAACCTTTGGACTGAAACGAACCACCGCTGCCCGCAACGTATCCACCTGAACCACCTGCCACCAATCGCCGTAAGCCAAGGTGTAGTGCCTCCATGTCCTCGCTGTTTCCTTTTATTTCTCGCACTTACGCCTTCGAAGCGATAAAGTTAGGTGCCAACGTTAAAGAATTATCCACCTTATCCCTGTGCCCAGCTTTTGGGGAGTATTATACGTCGATATAATCAATAAGGTCGGGTATCTGCTCTTTTACTTGTTTTTGAGATTTTTTTACCGCGCGCTCAAAAAAACGCTTGAGTAACAGTTTGTCACCAGCGTCAGGTATGTCATATTTCAAGTAATCTGTGATTAGTTCGACAGTTGAGCGGTACTGTATCGGGTCCTTGTTCTTATCAATGCCGCGCAGGACCCCTATGAACTGGGCAATAGCCTCAACTGCTGCCAGTGCTGCTGCAAGCTCAACCTCGGGGGCAGACTTGGATTCTGACTCCGCAACATCGAACTCCAGATTGTCCTTTAGCAGCTCTTCCTTTATCACTGAAAGCGTAATCTTTCCCGTTAGTCTGTGCTTTATATGCGGGGAAGCTATGACTATAAACCTGTAGTATTCGTTAGCCAGCATATTTGCAAGCTCAGGGGAAAGGTCTTTGATAGTATTTATCTCAGCCTTGATAAGCTCTTCACACAGCGGCAGAATATCTTCGTCAGGCACTATTTTTTTTGTCATTGCCCCCGCCCTGCCTGTCTGTACTAATAGTGGAGTATAAGTGAAAGGCGCAGTCAGGCCCGATCAACTGGGCTGCACCCTTGTAGTTAATCCACACCTTGCCCTTCATTATCATCATTCGGTATTTATATTTGATTCTCATCTGTTCGGCCTTTTCTGTCTTCATGTCCACATCCCTTTATCAACTGCAACTTATATTTTGACTTTTAGCCTTGAGATAAAGTTTTTCGTATTGTCTTGCGGCGGCATCCCATGTGAATCTCTTATTCATTGTCCTTTTGATAAGACCATACATCAGGTCTTTGCGGTTGTAGTATATGTTTATAGCCCATAGAGTGGTGTTTCTGAGTGCGTCTGCGGTTAAATCATATGACTTAAATCCTGTTCCGGTGTTATCTGCCTCATTGAGGTTTTCCACTGTATCATTAAGGCCGCCAATTGCCCTGACAATGGGAATCGTGCCATATCGCATACTGTACATTTGATTCAACCCGCACGGCTCAAAACGCGAAGGCATGAGGAAAAAGTCAGACCCGGCCTCAATCTTATGCGCAAGGGTGTTGTCATAGCCAATATAACAGCCAAACTTGCCCTTATATTGATTCGGCATATCGCCAAAGAAAAAATGTGCCCATACCTCGCCTGTCCCCAATAGTACGATTTGCACATCATGCTCCAAAATCCCATATATAGTCTCGGCTAAAACATCTATGCCTTTCTGCTTAACAAGCCGCGTTACAAGCCCTATGATAGGAACATCCGGCCTCTCATATAGCCCAAAAGACCTCTGTAAATCTGCCTTACAGAGCGCCTTGCCTGCAAGGTTATCCACTGAATAGTTTTTTGCAATAAGTAAGTCTGTTTCGGGGTTCCATGTGTCATAATCGACGCCGTTAATAATGCCGTATAAGTCTGCCGACCTATCCCGCAGGACACCATCAAGGTTAATGCCAAACTCCGGCGTTTGTATCTCTCTGACATAGGATTCGCTGACTGTATTTATCAGAGTTGAATGATAGATGCCGCCTTTTAAGAGATTTGTCTTGCCATCCCGTTCAAGTTCAAGGTAATGGAAATGTTCCCAACCAACATCAAGGACGTCCATGAGCCCCTCATAAAACTCCCCCTGATGCTGCATATTGTGAATAGTTAACAATGTAGCGCAATTGCCGACAATTGGATCATCTTTGTATGATATGTTCAGGAAAACGGGGATTGCTGCGGTGTGCCAATCATTTACGTGAATACAGTCTGGTTTAAAGTGAAGTACTCTGCATAGTTCAATAGCCGCCCGTGAAAAAAACGTAAAGCGGTTGTCGTTGTCCATGTATCCTTCGCCGTCAACCGTAGAATAAAGCCCACCCGGGCGTCCAAAAAAATATTCATTTTCAATAAAATAGACAGTAACCTTAGTCCCCGGCATTTTGCCTTCCATAATCGAGGCACCCAGTGTGCCTATTACCCCCATCGGGACAGAGAGCGTCTCTTTACATTCCGTCAAATTAAATTCTTTTGGATCTATTTGAAAGTAGAGCGGCAAGACGACCCTAACATCGTGCCCCATAAAAGACAACGCCGCACTCAACGCGCCGGTAACATCGGCAAGCCCGCCCTCCTTTACATACGGGGCGGCCTCAGACGCAACAATTAATATTTTTAATTTCGTCTCAACCATCACAAGTTTTATTATAACATTTATAGCGCACTGTAAAAATCCTCTGTAAGTATTATATACTAATACGTATGGATTGTACAGCAATATTAACAATCCTTAAAGGGTATGCAAATCCCGAAAATGTTAAAGGGATGGCCCGTTACGGGATTAACCCCAACAATACACTTGGCGTCAGCATCCCCACCCTCAGAAAAATCGCAAAGACTACGGAGAAAAACCATGCACTCGCGCTTGAACTATGGGCAAGCGGCATTCACGAGGCCAAAATTCTTGCCTCGTTCATCGACGACCCCGCCTTTGTGACAGTTGAGCAGTTGGAGAGCTGGGTGCTGGATTTCGATTCATGGGACGTATGTGACCAGGTATGCAGTAATCTGTTCGATAAGACGCCCTTCGCATATGAAAAGGCAGTTTCATGGAGCCAGCGGGAAGAGGAATTCGTAAAACGAGCGGGGTTTGTCTTAATGGCTGCCCTTGCCGTCCATGACAAAAAGGCCGGAGACGAGGTCTTTCTGAACTTTTTCCCGATGATAAAGACTGGTTCAGCAGATGAGAGAAACTTTGTAAAAAAGGCAGTCAACTGGGCAATCCGCCAGATAGGAAAGAGAAACATGTCACTACGCCAAAAGGCCATTGCCATTGCCACAGAGATTGAGGCTACAGGGACAAGGCCTGCGCGATGGATTGCAAGGGATGCACTCAGAGAGCTTAATCGCCTCAAATAAGATGCCCAAAACTCTAATTATACTTCAGAACCTTCCGTTCGGACTGCACTGGAAACTCAAGGCCGTCCTTGTGTATATATACAAGTTTAACCTCAATTTTTACTAGTTTTTCACGCTCAGGAAAGACGGCATAATATTTCTCTGTGGTAGTCTTTCTGGGCTGAAGTGAGTAGTCAAGGATGTCTTTGACCTCCCATGTGTCATAGCGCCTGTTACCTTCAATGTCGAGGCCCGGTTCAAAGAACTCCTTTTGGGCTGACCATATTACCTTGTCCTTTTCATCTGTAGCCGTAAGTGTGAGCAGCACACGGGATGTCCACATGCAGCCGTCGGGGATTCTGTGACCGGCACGGTTTGTTATATCTACGGTTATGGCTGCCGCAGGGATCCATTTCTTTTCACCGTATGTCTGGGTCTTAAAGGCACGGGCATTTACCTCGAGCAGCATTCCCTCTTTGAGCATATCGGGGACGTAGGCGCCGGGGAATGTGTGTCCTCTGTTATTTTTTCTCATATGGCAGTCCTGGCAGGTAGTCTGCCCTCCGGCCGCTACGTACTGGTCTCTGTAGCTTTGTGCAACGGTGCTGCAAATAATACGTTCACTGTCAGGGGCAGTATAGACACCGTGGCACTGCATACAGAATATTGCGTTATCAAGAAATGCCGTCTTTTTAGTGCTGTGATATGTCGTATTCTTGCCGCCTTTGACGCCGTAAACGGTTTGCTTTTCGGGCGCGTGTGGCTGCGGCACGGCCTTCATATTATGACACGTATAGCAGGAGACATTTAGGTGGGAAAGTAGTTCAATTGCCTTTTTCTTACTTTCCGGGTTTGCAGACTTACCTCCAGCTATCTTAATAGCATCAACGACTTCACGAACGAATTTCTCAGAGGCATACTCCATCACTGGGGCATGGCAGTTCAGACATTTCATAAGTTCGGCCTTCTGGGACAGTCCCTTTCTTATGGGGTCTTTCTCTATGCCGTCAACGATAAATGAATAGATAGAGTCTATAGAATGAAGCAGTGATGATTCATGCACTGACTTTTTCCACTGAGTATAAATATCACCGTGGCAGGAGGCACACGCCTCCGAGGTATTTGTAATATCCTCAGCCTTGTCAATCGTAAAAGCGGCTTCAGCGGGTGGTATTAGCAGTAATAAATATATAACTAATGCCAGCAACAGGTATCTCTTCATAAGCGTAACCTCATAAGTTTATTTATTTTGTTGTCAATCTACATGCATAGGGCGAATAAACCTAATATAGACCATCGACCAGTTCCCTAACATTATAAAGATAATCGTGACAAAACTCGACACTGCAAGCGTAGAAGCCCCGGTCAGGCCGTGACCGATGTTACATCCCCCGCCCACAACGGCACCAAACCCCATGAGAAACCCGCCTAAAAAGGCATCGACGGTTTCATTGCCGCCGCACGATTTTACTTTAAACTCCCCCTTACGTCTGCTGCTTAGATATGAACCAAACACCATTCCAAGAATGAGAAACACACTCCACGTAGGGTCATCCCCCTGCATAACCCACTTAAACAGCTCGACGGTCGGGCCGGTAAATGACATCCCGCGCACCTTGCCGCCGTAAAAATCAGACGCCCACCATGCGGCAATTCCGATAATCCCCAAAAGCGGCCCGGCGACATACCATGAGTACCCGGAGCGCGACGCCTTGAAATCACCTTTAAAAATAATGAATAAAAAGGCTGCCCCCAGCACGGCAACGACAATCCACTTGTTGATGCCGAAGAGGTTATAGAGCGTCAGCGGGTAGATGTCTGAGTGTGAGGCCCATGCAGCTTCAACTTCTTTTGTGGTGAGAAGTTTCAGGCCGTTGCCAGTGAGCCAAACCTGGTAGTTAGAAAGCGCCTGATAAAGCCGGAAAAGCATACCTTCGGAGGTTGTTAAAATCCCGACAAAAAAACCAAGCACAGAGACCCAAGCAGGCACTGTTCCCTCGCCGATTTTAAACCAAATGCCGCTGGCACACCCGCTTGCCATCACTATTCCGACGCCGAAAATATAACCGCCAAAGATATTGGCAATGGGCATAAACCCCTGCCTGTAGAGAACCTTGATAACACCGGTATCCTCAAGAATATTAGCCCCGATTATCATGATTAAAAGCGCGGCAAGAAAAGCCCTGAAAATCTCCGTATTCTGGACTAAAATCATATCCCTGAAGCCCGAGTTCATACAAACCCTGCCCCGCTGTAATACCCAGCCAAGCAGTACCCCTATGATTATCCCTGATATTACCATGTCAGCCTGACCTCTAAAAAAATTGTATTCCGCCCGAACTCATATGATTCATGCATTTATGTTAATTATAGCAACAACCCTAAGGGTTTGAAAAGGGTGTGGATTTACACATGTTATGAAAAATAGCCCATGACCACACAAACACCCTCTGCAATCTATCTCAAATACCCTTGTGCTGTCCATGATTATGGTGAGTTTGGACTTGTTCCTGTCGCCCTTTGAATTGTTTTCGGCTCAACTCCCGCAGTATAGAACTTTGAATCTTGTATCCTTGTCGCAGTCGCCTTTTAAATTCCATTTCGGCTCATACCAAGTGGCAATCATACAGGTAATATAAGATAAGGGAAATTGGTCATAGAAGTAAGCCTCTGTGGATTGTTAGAGATGTCATTC
>LNQR01000054.1 GCA_001541255.1 Candidatus Magnetominusculus xianensis | reverse complement strand
GGTGATGCCCGGAGATAACATAAGTGTGAAGATAGAATTAATAGGACCGATAGCGATGGAGAAAGAGCTGCGCTTTGCAATAAGAGAAGGCGGCAGAACAGTTGGAGCCGGCGTCGTTACGGAAGTGTTGGAGTAGAGGGATATGAGAGATATAATTTTACTACAGTGCAAGGAATGTAAGAACCGGAACTATTCAACCCGGAAGAACAAGAAAAATACGACAGAGAAGTTGAATCTGAAGAAATACTGTAAGTTCGACAAGCGCCATACAGAACACAAAGAGGTAAAGGCATAAAAACAGGTGACTGACTGTGAACGTAATGTGCAGCGAGGAAGGCCAGTAGCTCTAATGGTAGAGCGTCGGTCTCCAAAACCGAATGTTGGGGGTTCGAGTCCCTCCTGGCCTGCCAAAAAAAAATATTGACAGACAAGGGTGATTAAACGATATGGTTGAGAAGATTAAGGTATTTTTTAAGGAAGTAAAGTTGGAAACAAAGAAGGTGGCCTTTCCGTCAAAGGAGGAGCTTATCGGCTCAACCTGGGTAGTGTTGATATTTACGGTAGTGCTTTCGATGTTTTTGGGTATTGTCGATGTGGGATTGTCAAAACTAATACAATCGATGATAAAATAGGCGGCATAAGCGGCCTTTTATAAAGATATTGATAAAATTGCAGAGGTGAGAGCTTAAGGTAAAGATATGGAAAAAAGATGGTATGTAGTGCATACGTATTCAGGATATGAAGATAAGGTAAAACACGGAATTGAAGAGAAGGTAACTCAGGTAAAACTCGACGATAGAATAACCAGGGTGTTGATCCCAACAGAAAAGGTAGTGGAGATAAAGAGGGGAAAGAAGACCGAGAGCGACAGGAAGTTCTATCCTGGCTACATACTGGTAGAGATGGCAATGTCTGATGAGACGTGGCATCTGGTGAAAAATATACCACGAGTTACAGGCTTTGTAGGCGGTACACACCCTGTGCCGCTGCCCGATGAAGAGGTCGAGATAATACTTCAGCAGCAGGAAAAGGGTACTGGGCAGGAAGTAAAGATGCAGTACTCAAAGGGAGAGTCCGTGCGTATTACAGACGGGCCGTTTTCGAACTTTAACGGCTATGTGGACGAAGTGGACTTTGACCACGGCAGGCTGAAGGTAATGGTCAGTATATTCGGCAGGCAGACGCCGGTTGAGCTGAGTTTCTACCAGGTGGAAAGAACATAGAGAACTATAGGAGGACGTACAGATGGCCAAGGAAGTGACCGCAATGGTCAAGATACAGTTGTCGGCAGGGAAGGCAAACCCGGCACCACCGGTAGGCCCGGCCCTCGGTCCGCACGGCATTAATATTATGGACTTTTGCAAGCAGTTTAACGCAAAGACCGCACCGATGGGCGAGACCATCGTGCCCGTTGTGCTGACAATATACAAAGACCGGAGTTTTACGTTTATACTGAAAACGCCGCCCGCAGCAGAACTCCTGAAAAAGGCCGCCGGTGTAATCAAAGGCTCAAATGTGCCAAACAAGGAAAAGGTCGGCAAGGTGACCAGCGCACAGGTAAATGAAATAGCAAAGACAAAGATGCCGGACCTCAACGCATACGACATCGACAAGGCCGTCAGAATCATAAGCGGCACGGCCAAAAGTATGGGCATTGACGTGGTTGATTAATGCCGACGGATTATAAGGAGACAAGCGCATATGGGCAAGAAATACGAAGAGGCACTTAAGAAAGTCGATAAGTTAAAGGAGTACTCTATTGAGGAGGCCATTGCCTTATTGAAAGAAGTATCGTTTGTGAAGTTTGACCAGTCAATAGACATAGCCCTGAACCTGGGCGTTGACCCCCGAAAGTCTGACCAGATGGTCAGGGGATTCGTGGTGCTGCCATATGGAACTGGTAAGACTGTGCGTGTGCTGGTGTTTGCAAAGGGCGAAAAAGAGAAAGAGGCCCGCGACGCTGGTGCAGAGTTTGTTGGCGCCGAGGACATGATAGAAAAGATTCAAAAGGGATGGCTGGATTTCGATAAGGCCGTTGCAACACCTGACCTGATGGGCGCGGTAGGTAAACTTGGAAAGCTCCTGGGACCACGCGGGCTTATGCCAAATCCGAAGACCGGTACAGTTACGTTTGATATAGCTAAGGCAGTAAAGGAGATAAAGGCAGGTAAGGTAGACTACAGGGTGGAAAAGGCCGGAATCGTCCATATGCCCGTAGGGAAACTGTCTTTCGAGCCGAAAAACATCGCAGACAACGTAAAGACAGCCCTTGAATCAATAATAAAGGCAAAGCCCTCCGCCAGCCGCGGCAGGTATCTAAGGAGACTTGTAATATCCTCTACAATGGGGCCAGGGTTGAGAGTAGATTTAAATACGGTAACGACAACAAAAGTATAGAAATCAAAACGGTCAGAGACAGCAGGTACTGTGCACAAGTGTAATCGGCCAAAAGGGTGGTCGGCCTGTTTAGACGGTCAAATATGGAGGGGAATCTCCATCCACTGCCGCGTATTGGCATCAAACCGTCTTAGTCTTTATTAAGCGCTGTAATATAAATCGGGCGAAAGCCCGGTAAACTATGAAAAAACTAAGGAGAAAGGACGGGCACTGATGACCAGACGGATCAGACGGATTACACGATGTGAAAAAAATAGCGTGAAAGGGACATGATATGAACAAAAAGGAAAAAGAAGCGGTAGTTGCGAACTTAAATGAGAAATTTGCAAGGGCAAAGGCCGTAGTGCTGACTGATTATAAGGGCATGACGGTTGCAGAACTCTCTGCGCTGAGGGTGAGTCTGAGAAGTTCAGCCGTAGAGTTCAAGGTAGTGAAAAATACGCTGGCACAGATAGCGGCCAAGGGTACGCCTGTTGAGACAGAAAAGGATGTATTCACTGGTCCTGTTGGTGTGGCCATAGGCTATGACGACCCTACCATTGTTCCGAAGAGGGTATTTGAATCGGCAAAGGGCAAAGATGCAAAGCTAAAGGTGCTTGGCGGGTTTGTAGAAGGCAGGCTATATGACGCAGCAGACTTAAAGAAGATAGCCGACCTCCCATCCAAAGAGGTATTGCTTTCGCAGATTGCAGGCTGCTTCTCTGCACCGATGGGCAAAATGGCAGGACTGTTAGACGCCACAATAAGCAAGATGGTCAACGCGCTTAACGCGTTAAAAGAAAAGAGATCGGCATAAGAAATGCACGAAACAAACTAAAGGAGGCAATACAATGTCAGAGATTACAAAAGAGCAGGCGCTTCAGTTTTTCGATAACATGACAATACTTCAGATGTCGGAGTTCATCAAGGAATTCGAGGACAGATACGGCGTAACAGCGCAGGCGGCAGTTGCAGTAGCGGCAGCCCCCGTTGCGGCGGCAGCCGAGCCGGTAGAGGAGAAGACCAGTTTTGACGCCGTATTAACATCGGTTGGCGATAAGAAGATACAGGTCATCAAGGTGGTCAGAGAGCTTACGTCTCTTGGTCTGAAGGAAGCCAAAGAGCTGGTTGATACCGCCCCGAAGGAAGTAAAAACCGGAGTTACTAAGGAAGAGGCTGAAAACATCAAGGCCAAACTCGAAGAACAGGGTGCTAAAGTAGAGATTAAATAGGTTGCCCCCAGCGCCGACCCTGTACTGGTTCAGTGTCGGCCAAGTGCTTAAATGTTACGAACAACCCGCTTCTGTTTTGACAGAGGCCAGAAGGATTCTTAGATAGAATCCCTAAAATCAAGGAGTAACATGGCAAGGGTAATGAGAGAGAGACTGAACCTCGGCAAGATGGCGAAGGTGCTCGAGGTTCCGTACCTGATAGAGATACAAAGCAAGTCCTATGAAGTGTTCCTGCAGCAAGACATTCCACCGGAAAAGCGAAAGAACTTTGGCCTTGAGGCGGCATTCAGGAGTGTATTCCCAATAGTAGACTACAACGAGACCGCCTCGATAGACTATCTGGGCTATAGTATTCTTGAGCCGAAATACCGCGACAGGGAGTGCATCCACAAGGGCCTTACCTTCTCGGCGCCCGTAAAGATAAAGGTTCGGCTGAATCTCTGGGACAGCGGCGAAGATGGAAAAAAACAGTTGCGCGAGTCAAGAGAAGAAGAGGTCTACATAGGTGAGATTCCTCTGATGACAGATACCGGGTCGTTTATCATCAACGGCATTGAGCGCGTAATTGTCAGCCAGCTCCACCGCTCACCCGGCGTGTTTTTCAGCACCGACAAGACCAAAACCCACACCAGCGGAAGGCTGCTCTACACCGCACGCGTAATCCCTTCCAGAGGCTCGTGGCTGGACTTTGAGTTCGACACAAAGGACATTCTCTATGTGCGCATAGACAGAAGAAAGAAACTCCCCTCTACAATAGTCCTCAAGGCCCTCGGGAAGACCAACGAAGACCTGCTGAACACATTTTATCAGGTAGAGGAGATAAAGATTTATGACAACAACACGTTTACCCGCAAACTCTCCGGCATTCTTTCGGGTATAAAGTCCTCAACTGCCGTAAAAGACCCAAAAACTGGCGAGTCGATTATCAAAGAAGGGGCAAAGATAACAAAGGCTGCCATTAAAAGGCTCCAAAACGCCGCTGTTAAGGAAATCCCCATACTGCGCGAGGACATTGTGGACAGGATAAGCCTCCACGACGTCGTTGACCCGGACACAGGGGAGATAATCGTAGAGGGCAACGAGATAATCACAGAGGAGATATTGAGTAGGATTCTGTCTGCGAAGATAGACACTCTGGGGCTGCTGTTTATCGACAATGTCAGATTCCTGCCGTCTCTGAGAGACACACTGCTGATAGACAAGGTTACCACCAAAGAAGATGCACTCATCGAGATTTACAAAAAGATGAGACCCGGTGAGCCGCCCACACCAGAGGCAGCAAAGGCGCTGTTTGACGGCCTGTTCTTCGACGAAAAACGCTATGACCTGTCCCCCGTGGGAAGGCTCAAGGTTAATAAAAGGCTTGGCCTTAATATCCCTATGGATAAGACAGTGCTTACTGAAGTCGATTTAGTGGAGATAATAAAATATCTGCTTGGGCTTCGCACAGGGCAAGGCGAAGTGGACGATATAGATCATCTGGGCAACCGCCGCATAAGAAGCGTGGGCGAGCTGCTTGAAAACCAGTTCCGCATTGGACTAATCAGGATGGAGCGGGCTATCAAGGAAAAGATGATGATAATAGAGATGAACGACATTATGCCCCACGATATAATAAACGCAAAGCCTGTGATGGCGGCGGTGAAGGAGTTTTTCGGCTCAAGCCAGTTAAGCCAGTTCATGGACCAGACGAATCCTCTGTCTGAGATAACACACAAGAGGAGGCTCTCTGCCCTTGGCCCTGGCGGACTGACCCGTGACCGCGTAGGATTCGAGGTACGTGACGTTCACCCGACACACTATGGACGTATATGTCCGATTGAAACGCCTGAAGGCCCGAACATAGGGCTTATAACCTCGCTGGCGTCATTTGCAAGGGTAAACGAGTATGGATTCCTTGAAGCGCCATACAGAAAGGTAGTAAACAGCTCAGTGACGGATGAAATCTTGTTCCTGACGGCCATCGACGCGGAGAAGTGCGTCATAGCCGAGGCAACTACACCAATGGATAAAGACAGCCGTCTGATAGGCAATGCCATTTCAGCCAGAATAGGCAGCGATATAAAGATAGTCCAGCCCAACGACATACAGTACATGGACGTATCCCCGAAGCAGATTGTCGGTGTGTCTGCGTCATTAATCCCATTTCTTGAAAATGACGACGCAAACAGGGCGCTGATGGGCTCAAACATGCAGAGACAGGCCGTGCCGCTGATAAATCCAAACGCCCCGATTGTGGGCACAGGAATGGAACACGTGGCAGCAAGGGACTCCGGGGCGGCGATACTGGCTAAACGCGGGGGGACTATCGAGACCCTTGACTCAAACCGCATAGTGGTAAGGGTGGAAGAAGAGGGCGGCGTGGATATTTATAATCTGGTGAAGTTCGCACGCTCTAATCAGGCAACCTGCGTAAATCAAAGACCGATAGTAGACTTTGGAATAAAAGTAGAGGCCGGTGATGTCATAGCCGACGGGCCATCGACAGACATGGGAGAGCTGGCACTTGGAAGGAGCGTACTGGTGGCATTTATGCCCTGGGGCGGGTATAACTTCGAGGACGCCATTTTGTTAAGCGAAAAGCTTGTCAGAGAAGACGTCTTTACGTCGATACACATAGAGGAATTCGACGTAGAGGCAAGAGAGACAAAACTTGGCCCAGAGGAGATAACCCGTGACATACCTAATGTAGGTGAGGAGGCGCTGGCAAGCCTCGATGACAGTGGCATTATCTATGTTGGCTCAGAGGTCAAACCCGGTGACATACTGGTTGGTAAGATAACCCCAAAGGGTGAGACTCAGTTGACCCCGGAGGAAAAACTCCTGCGCGCTATCTTTGGCGAAAAGGCGGAAGAGGTGAAAGAGAGCTGCCTCTACGTCCCGCCCGGCGTCAAGGGCATTGTCGTAGATGTAAAGGTATTCACCCGCAGGGGTATTAAAAAGGATTCACGCGCAAAGGCCCTTGAGGATGATGAGATAAAAGGGCTTCAGCGGGATGTGGAAGAGGAGACACGAATCGTATCGGATGAGATGCACAACCGCATACGAAGGCTCTTAAACGGCAAGACCGCCGCTGAGGACGTAAGAAGGGACTCTGCCGCTAAGGAGTTGATTTGTAAGTCAGGCGATGTGCTGACCCCGCAGATATTGGAGTTGATAAGCGATAGAAAAGTCAGCAGACTGAAAATCACCGACCCCGAGATGCAGCAGCAAATCGAGAACTTCACAAAGACGACAAGAGATTACCTGAAACAGCTTCAGAACAAGTATGACGAGAGAATAGAGAGGCTGAAAAAAGGGGATGAACTGCCCCCCGGCGTCAATAAACTCGTAAAGGTCTACATTGCGATGAAGAGGAAGATACAGGTGGGAGACAAAATGGCCGGAAGGCACGGCAACAAGGGCGTTGTTGCAATGGTGCTGCCCGAAGACGATATGCCCTACCTGCCAGACGGCACACCGGTTGAAATAGTGTTAAATCCCCTCGGCGTGCCATCGAGAATGAACGTAGGACAGATACTTGAGACCCATCTGGGCTATGCGGCAAAGGCCCTCGGCGTGTATGTGGCAACTCCAGTATTTGAAGGGGCAAAGGAAAACGACATAAAAGAGCTTCTGAAAAAGGCTGGCCTCGCTGAGACCGGACAGTCGATACTCTACGACGGCAAGACAGGCGAACCCTTTGAAAGGCCTGTAACAGTGGGCTATATGTACATGCTCAAACTCCACCATCTGGTTGAGGACAAAATACACGCACGCTCAATAGGGCCGTATTCACTGGTAACACAGCAGCCACTTGGCGGCAAGGCGCAGTTCGGCGGGCAGAGACTTGGTGAGATGGAAGTCTGGGCGCTTGAGGCATATGGGGCGTCATACACGCTGCAAGAGTATTTGACGGTAAAAAGTGACGACGTTACCGGACGTGCCAAGATGTACGAGGCGATAGTCAAAGGTGACGCAACACTTGATCCGGGTGTGCCGGAGTCGTTTCACGTCCTGATAAAAGAACTCCAAAGTCTCTGTCTGGACGTAGAGCTTTTGGAGAAAAAAAATAGAGGGGGATAGCACTTTTGAGTGAAATCGTATACGGTATGTATCAGGTTCCAAAGACTCAAAAAGACTTCGACGCCATAAGGATAAAACTTGCCTCTGCCGAGCGAATCAGGGAATGGTCGTTTGGTGAGGTAAAAAAGCCTGAGACGATAAACTACAGGACGTTCAAACCTGAGAAGGACGGCCTGTTCTGCGCAAAGATTTTCGGTCCGGTAAAGGACTGGGAGTGTATTTGCGGCAAGTACAAGAGGATGAAACACAGAGGGGTTGTCTGCGATAAGTGCGGAGTGGAGGTAATCCATGCAAAGGTGAGAAGGGAACGCCTGGCGCATATAGAGCTTTGCACGCCGGTAGCGCACATATGGTTTCTCAAAGGTGTGCCAAGCAGGATAGGGATGCTGCTTGATATGACGATGAAAAACCTTGAGAAAGTCCTCTATTTTGAAAGCTATGTAGTTGTTGACCCAGGCGACACACCCCTGAAAGACAAACAGGTACTAACCGAAGAGGAGTACAAGAAACATGCCCTGGAGTTTGGCTCGCGGTTTAAGGGTGGCATGGGGGCTGAGGCAATAAGGGAGCTGCTGAGGAAGGTTGACCTTGACTGGCTGTCAGTTGACTTAAAGACCAGGATTGAGGAGACCGGCGCCCTGGGAGTGAAGAAACGCCTTACAAAGAGGCTCAAGATAGTTGAGGCATTCAGGATATCAAAAAACAAACCAGAGTGGATGATTCTCGATGTAATCCCTGTGCTGCCCCCGGACTTGAGGCCGCTTGTACCGCTACAAGGCGGGCGTTTTGCTACGTCTGATTTAAATGACCTCTACCGCCGTGTCATCAACCGCAACAACAGATTAAAACGGCTTATAGAGCTAAAGGCCCCAAGCGTCATAGTGAAAAACGAAAAGCGAATGCTGCAAGAGGCCGTTGATTCGCTCTTTGATAACACCAAGGGGGCGAAGCTGCCCAAGAGTTCGACAAAGAGGTCTCTAAAATCCCTCAGCGATATGATAAAGGGAAAGCAGGGGCGCTTCAGGCAAAACCTGCTTGGCAAGCGTGTCGATTACTCAGGCCGTTCGGTTATAGTGGTAGGCCCGGAGTTGAAGCTCCACCAGTGCGGTCTGCCAAAACTGATGGCACTTGAGCTGTTTAAACCGTTTATATTCAATAAGTTAGAGGACAAGGGTTATGTAACGACGATAAAACAGGCGAAGAAATTCGTCGAAATGGAGCGGGACGAGGTCTGGGATGCCCTTGAGGAGGTAATCAAGGAACACCCTGTGCTGCTAAACAGGGCGCCGACCTTGCACAGGCTTGGCATTCAGGCCTTTGACCCAATTCTGATTGAGGGCAAGGCAATAAAGCTCCAC
The DNA here is from genome assembly GCA_001541255.1 of Candidatus Magnetominusculus xianensis. Classification (GTDB taxonomy): domain Bacteria; phylum Nitrospirota; class Thermodesulfovibrionia; order Thermodesulfovibrionales; family Magnetobacteriaceae; genus Magnetominusculus; species Magnetominusculus xianensis. The sequence continues at coordinate 48,428 of LNQR01000054.1, read as the reverse complement.
CCGCTGGTGTGTACGGCCTATAATGCCGACTTTGACGGTGACCAGATGGCAGTCCACGTGCCGTTGTCCGTAGAGGCTCAGGTTGAGGCCCGCGTGTTGATGATGTCTATAAACAATCTGCTCTCACCAGCAAGTGGAAAACCCATAGTGCTTCCAACGCAGGACATGGTACTGGGGATTTACTATCTGACAAAGGAAAGACCCGGAGCAAAGGGCGAGGGCAAGTGCTTCTCATCCTTTGAAGAGGTGCGCATCGCCTATGACGGCGGCGCCGTAGTTGAACATGCAAAAATAAAGGTCGAAATAGACGGCACACACGTCAATACGACAGTAGGCAGGGTGTTGTTTTATGAAATCGTCCCTAAAGAAGTGCCATTTGTTGAAATAAACAAGGTACAGACCAAAAAAGAGGTGCAGAAGGTAATCGACTATGCACATAAATATGCAGGAAGGCGTAAGACGGTTATGTTTTTGGACGAACTGAAGAACCTTGGATTTCATTACGCCACAAAGTCCGGCATCTCGATATGTATAACCGACATGCACATACCATCAAACAAAGCAGAAATCCTGAAAGAGGCCGAACGGGAGGTCATGGAGGTATATAAGCAGTACTCCGACGGCTTGATAACACAGGGTGAGCGCTACAATAAAGTCATCGACATCTGGGCAACCGTGACAGAAAAGGTGGCAGAGTTTATGATGGCGGAGCTGGGGGCCGAAGACGGTAAGACGCTGACAAAAGAGGATATAGAGAAGAATCGTGCCTTTAACAGCGTATTTATGATGGCCGACTCCGGTGCAAGAGGCTCGGCGGCACAGATAAGACAGCTTGCCGGTATGCGCGGACTGATGGCAAAACCATCGGGCGAGATAATCGAGACCCCAATAACGGCGAATTTCCGCGAGGGACTCTCCCCGCTTCAGTACTTTGTCTCTACACACGGCGCCAGAAAGGGGCTTGCCGATACTGCACTAAAGACAGCGAACTCCGGTTATCTGACCAGAAGGCTTGTCGATGTGGCCCAGGACGTGATAATCACAGAGATAGACTGCGGCACGGACGACGGCATAATCATCACATCACTGATTGAAGGCGGTGAGATAATCCAGCCAATCGAAGAAAGGCTACTGGGCAGACTGCCAGCAGAGGATATCAAAGACCCCGTGACACAAGAGATAATATGGCCAAAAAATGCGGAGATAGATGAGGAGGCCGTACTAAAAATCGTGGACGCGGGAGTTGACAGGGTAAAGATACGCTCCGTGCTGACCTGCCAGACTAAGTTTGGCATATGCGGCAATTGCTATGGAAGAGACCTCGCCAGAAACACAAAGATAGAGATAGGTGAGGCGGTGGGCATCATCGCAGCCCAGTCCATAGGGGAGCCTGGCACACAGCTTACCATGAGGACATTCCATATAGGTGGAGCGGCCACAAAGGTAATCGAGCAGGCCGTGCTTTCTGCAAAACACTCAGGGCTGGTCAGGTTTGTAGATTTGAACTATGTAACAAACCGTGAGGGCCTCCTTGTTGTGATGAACAGAAATGCGTTTGTAGCCGTAGCCGATGAAACAGGCAGGGAGCGTGAAAAGCACAATCTGGTCTACGGGGCGCGTCTTATGGTCAAAGAGAACGACCGGGTAACGATAGGGCAGAAGATAGCCGAATGGGACCCGTACTCAACACCGATTCTAACAGAGGTAGGAGGGCGTGTTGCATGGGGTGATGTCGAAGAGGGCGTCACAGTAAAAGAGCAGGTTGATGAGATAACGGGGCTTTCGCATAAGCTGATAATCGATTACCCGACACACCTGAATCTGAGGCCAAGGATATCGATTAAAGACGAACACGGCAAGTCAACGCTAAAGCTGCCGGGCACTGCTATCCCCGCGCGCTATAATCTCCCTGCGGGCGCCAACATCCTTGTTGAGAGAAACGATTTAGTAGCCCCCGGTGATATATTGGCAAAGATACCGAGGGAAACAATAAAGACAAAGGATATAACCGGAGGTCTCCCACGAGTAGCCGAACTGTTTGAGGCACGTAAGCCAAAGGAACCTACGCTTGTCTCAGAAATCGATGGCACAGTGGAGCTTGTCTCAACCCAGAAGGGCGTCAGGATGGTAAAGGTTCGCGGCGGTGACATTACAAAGGAATATACCATTCCAAAGGGCAAGCACGTCACAGTGCACGACGGCGACTGGGTGAAGGCAGGTGAGGCACTGATGGACGGGGCAGTCAATCCACACGACATCCTGGACATATTAGGCCCTACGGAGTTACAGCGCTATCTGGTTGACGAGGTGCAGAAGGTGTACAGGCTTCAGGGCGTTGCCATCAACGACAAGCACATTGAGATTATAATACGCCAGATGATGAGAAAGGTAAACATAGAAGACACTGGAAGCACTGATTTTATGATTGGCGAGCATGTTGACCGTATGCACTTCGTAGAGGTGAACGAGGCGGTTATGGCAGAAGGCGGAAGACCGGCCACTGCAAAGCCATTGCTGCTTGGCATTACGAAGGCGTCTCTGACGACATATAGCTGGGTCTCTGCGGCGTCATTTCAGGAGACAACGCGGGTGCTTACCGATGCAGCCCTAAGCGGCGCAATTGACGAGCTGCATGGTCTGAAAGAGAATGTCATTATGGGCAAGATAATACCATGTGGAACCGGTATGGATAAGTTTATCAATACGTTTGTGAAACGAGAGGCTGAGGAGCGTGAAGAGGTTACCGAAGAATCTCTGTAAAAACCACGGCAGGGGACAAGCTGTGCCCCTGCCTATACTACAATGAAACTGCAACCACAAAACGATCTGAGAAAAAAAATAATTCTACTGGCAGTTCTCCAGACATTAATAGTATTTCTGGGGACAGCCGGATATATGGTTATCGAGGGGTGGAATGCCTTCGATTCGTTGTATATGGTAGTGATAACGCTGGCAACGATAGGCTATCAGGAGGTTCTTCCGCTGACAGATGCGGGCAGGGGTTTTACGATAGTGTTAATTATACTTGGAGTTGGCGTCCTTGCATATACGGTGAACACTGCGATGAGGATAGTACTTGAAGGAGAATTAGTGGAGGCACTAGGGAGGAGGAAGATGGAAAAAACTATCAAAGAGATGAAAGGCCATTATATAATCTGCGGCTATGGCAGAATGGGGCAGATAATCTGCCGTGAGCTGCGCTCTAACAATGTGCCATATATAGTGATAGAAAAAGAGCGCTCTGAGGAGGATATGGAAAGCGCAGAGCTTTTTCTCAAAGCAGACGCTACAAAGGATGAGGTATTACTTGAGGCCGGAATAGAGCGTGCCAACGGGTTGATTTCTGTGTTATCTACGGATGCGCAGAATCTGTTCGTGGTTTTAAGCGCCAGGGGGCTGAATCCGACGCTCAAAATAGTGGCGAGGGCAGGGGAGGAAAGCACAGAGTGTAAGCTCATCAGGGCTGGGGCAGACAGGGTTGTCTCACCGTATAATATAGGGGGCTTAAAGATAGCCCATACGATATTAAAGCCTGCGGTGGTGGATTTCATAGAGTTTGCCACAAAAAGCGGCAATATCGATCTGCAGATAGAGGAGCTTACTGTAACTGAAGGCTCTGAGTTTGCAAACCGGACACTCAGTGATTTGGGGATTGGGCGTAAGTACGGGGTAATTATTATGGCAGTTAAACGCGCTAGTGGTGAAATGCTTTTTAATCCCACGCATAAGTCTATTGTTGAGGCTGGAGATACGCTGATAGCCCTCGGTGAGGTCTATAAACTAAGGGGTCTTGAGCAGATGTTTAAGAAATAGCAGAGGGCCGGTCATCTTTCAGATTACTCAGTGATGATATATTGGCGTTATTGCTGAGACTACCGCATGATATAATAGTTATCAAATATTTTTTACACCAATAAGTGGCATGGTACTTGCATGTTTAGTGGTGTGAAAGATGCATACAGCTATGAATTTGTAAATCAGTCACTGCAAAATACAGTTGCATACTGGCATGGAATAATATCTCATGCAATGCACAAATCAATTGTCAACACAATGTTCCTCTTTCAAAAGCATAGACGTTGCTGCTTATGTCTCCTAAATTGACATGGATAGAGTTGAAGAATTGACAGCGGCAGGCTCTTATAAGGAGGTGGGATAGGTCAACTAATTATGTCGTAGAATAAGTCCCAAACTATTAAGATTAAAAAGGAGGATGTACTTTATGTTAAAAAATGTCGTAGTGGCTTTACTTGCAGCAGCTTCACTGATATTATTCCCGCTGTCATACTCATATGCCTCAGACTCAGATGCGATTCTTAAGGTATTAATTAAGAAAGGCATTATAAGTGAAGCGGAATACAAAGATATCATGGGAGAACTAAAGGACAAACATAGCGCTGAAGAAAAGGAAGCGAAGGCAGAACAACAGACCCACGTCCCTGACAACGCTACGAATGGCGCTGATAAGATACCTGAATTCCTGCGCGGACTGGGTATCAGCGGTAATGTTACAATGGTTGGGCAGGCCACCATAGGCAATAAGAGAAACACTCCCCCGGGCGGAGATGTAACGGCGGGCAATATCAGGGCACAGATAGATGTCGCAAGGCCGCTTGGCGATGATGGCACGTTGTTTTTCAGGACGCAAATGGGCGCTGGCAAAGGGCTTAAAGGCACTGACAGGCTCTCCAGCTTTTGGGGTATAAACGATACTGCGGCAGATTCCGACAGTTACGTATGGATTCGTGAGGCATGGTACGAACACAAATTCCTCGATAAAAAGGTGGCCCTCACAGTTGGCAAACTTGACATAACAAGGTATTTTGATACAAATGCAGTTGCCAACGATGAAAACTCACAGTTTCTTGCCTCTGGATTTGTAAATAACATGGCTGTGGAATTTCCGGGATACACGGCAGGGACACGTTTGACGATAAGTCCTGTAGAACTGATTGATGTAAGCCTCGGATGGCAGCCTGGTGACTCATCGTGGGACAATATATTTAACAGGCCATTTCTTATAGCTGAAGTCGGCCTTAAACCCAAGATTAATGAACTTCAGGGAAACTATCGTATATATGGATGGACAAATCAGATTGACCATACTGAAATCCTCGACCCAACTGTAACAACAGATAAGGGATACGGTTTAGGACTGAGTCTTGACCAACAGTTGACAAACTATCTGACAGTTTTTGGAAGAGCCGGCTACCAGAGTCCGAAGATCTATAACTATGATGTAGCATTAAGCGGTGGACTTGGACTCAGCGGTAAGATATGGCAAAGAGATGAAGATATGTTAGGTATTGCCTACGGGACATCTATGCTGTCGAGGGACTATAAACAAGCCCTTGCCCTTCAGGATATAGCGGGGCGCAATGAACACCGTGTTGAGGCGTACTATAATGTAGCCTTAAACAAGTATGTCGTAGTTGGCCCTGACTACCAGTTTATTACTAACGCACTTGGCTATAGTGATTTTAAAAATGTCTCTGTGACTGGATTGAGGGCAAGGATTGTATTTTAAACAGAGTATTTACATTATGACACTATTTACAGGAGATGAATGAATGAAAGCACTGGTACGTTTAAGTATGTTGTTTTGTTTCATAGTTTTAATGCTGTCCGTTTCGTGGGATGGTAAAAATGGTAAGAACGTTGGATTCAGGCTTACAGAAGCGTATGCAGCATCCGCGGATTTCAACCTAGACGGTAGTGTTGACATCTTATGGAGAAATAAATCGACAGGACAGAATAAGCTCTGGCAGATGAACGGCCCTGTACTAGACAGCGAGTTGACGATGCAGCCATTATATGACCGCAACTGGGCTATCGTTGGAACTGCAGATTTCAGTGGTGATGGCAGCGATGACATCCTTTGGAGGAATAAGGTATCAGGCAATAATGCCCTATGGCTAATGAACGGTACCCTCTATGCCTATACAGTTGTACTTCCAACAATGTCAGACCCAAACTGGACTATCGTGGCAACTGCTGATTTTAACAACGACGCCTGGCCGGACATCCTATGGAGAAACGCTGCTACGGGAGAGAACATTATTTGGCTGATGAGCGGTGCAATGTTAAACTCTGTCGTATGGCTTCCAGCAGTTACAGATTTAATCTGGGAAGTCGGTGGAACTGGGGACTTTGACCTGGATGGAAGTGTAGATATTGTATGGAGAAACAGGTCAAACGGCTATAACATGTTATGGCTGATGAAATCGACGAATATGTATTCGGTCGTGTGGCTGCCCACAAATCCCGATACGAACTGGAAAATTGCAGCGGCAGCGGATTATAACGGCGACGGCGCCCCAGATATTTTATGGAGACATAAGACCAAAGGTTACAACGCCATTTGGACAATGATAGGGGCGACTGTAATCGAAGTCCTTCAGATAGACTCTGAACCTGACACAAACTGGGAGGTTGTCGGGCCGCGATAACACAGCCGCATAATAAATCCGTGTAATACAGAATAAGGTGTGTGTAGCATAGTTTGGCAATCAGGGGTGACAACACTTCTAATTGCCGGACTATGACTGATTGGCAATATCATTTTGGCCGGGGCCCGATTAATTTATCGACCGCGTGTGTAAACTCCTCCGGCTCTACCGGCTTGTCAAGGAATATATCGGGAAGTGACGGCATCCCACCAAGTTTTAACTCTCCCTTTTTGAATTGATCTACCATCGAGTCTCTGTCTATGAGCAGCATTTTTCGGAAAGACTTAAAGCGCAGAAAGAACTTCTGTATCTTGCTGTCCGGCTCATCAAGCAAGGTCTCCATTTGCTTTATTGTCTCTACGTTGTCAAGCTCTTTGTATGACTGCTCTATAAAGCTCTTTACCGAAGTAAGCATTATTACAGGCACACTTGCCAGTTCGCGGTCTCTCCTTAACTCGCCCAATACGTATATCCCCGTCTTTTTTGGCATCATCACGTCAAGGGTTATCAGGTCTGGTTTTAATTCCCTTGCCTTGTTTAATCCATCTTCACCGTCTACCGCCATTGTTACATCAAAACCGTTTTCACTCAATATCGTAGAAAGATATTCTCTTATTGCCTTCTCGTCGTCGATTATAAGCACTCTCTTTTTCATCCCGTTTCTCCTTCCCAGTGATTGATTAAGATTTATATGATTTATTTATTCATGGGCAGCCTTATCCGAAAGATCGACCCTTTTCCCTTTTTTGATGTAACATCTAATGTTCCACCGTGTCCTTCCACTATCTTTTTGGTTATTGGCAGCCCCAGCCCGTTGCCCCTGAAGTTCTTTGTAGAGTAGAACAGCACAAATATCTTATCCAGCACATCCTCCTCTATCCCGTGTCCATTGTCCTCTGTTTCCAGGGTTACAAAACCGCTTTTAACCTCTGAATATACGCGTATGATTACTCTGCCTTTGTCATGGTCATCGTATTGCTTGTATGTACAGGCATCTATCGAATTTGACGCAAGGTTCATCAGCGCTGTGTGAATGGCTTCATAATCGAATAAAAGCGGTGGGATTGATTTATCTATTTCTCCCAAAACCTCAACCTGAGGGGTGTTCCCTGTGTCCTGAAACATACCTACAACCTCCTCGGCGAGGGCGGTTATTGAACCATATTTGAATTCGATTTGATTGAACCGTGAAATATCAAGGAGATCACGGGTCAGCGCCGACATGCGTGATATGCCTGTTTGGGCAGCCTCCCAACCCTTTATCAGCAGCTCGTTATCGTTCTTTTTCAATGCAGTATTGATCATATATTCTCCACCTTTGAGCGCATTAAGGATGTTCTTGGCGCCGTGGACTATTTGAGTTATAGCTATGCCGATTGCTGCCTGATATTCCTTTTCGGCAAGCTGCTTCTCTATAAGGATTCTCTCTTCGGCTTCTTTTTTGAGTTTTTTATATGCCTCATCCAGTCTTATCAAATCATTATATGACCGTAAACATGTTACTATCGATGTGTAAAGACGTTGAATCGTCAGCTCGCTTTTTGTCTTGTAGTCGTTTATGTCGTAGTTTACAATTATGTCGTTCTCTGGCGCCATGCCGGGCTGCCCTGTCCGCAGAATAATTCTCATAAATTTATTGTTGAGGACTTCACGTATATACTTTACGATATCCAGGCCCGCGTGTTCAGATTCCATAACCACATCAAGTATAATCAATGCCGTGTCATTGTGCTTATTCAGCGCAGATTTTGCCTCTTTCGCTGATGATGCAAATACAAGATCAATACCTCTGCCGGCAAAAGTAAAATCTCTTAGGGCAGCCCTGGTCATCCTGTGGACTTCCTCTTCGTCGTCAACAACCATGACCCTCCAGTTTATCTCGCCGAAGTGGTCTTTCGGTGAGACTTCCTCCTTTTCCTTTAAAAAACTATCGTCGCAAAAAAGGTTATCTGAATCGTTCATATTATTTTACCTGCAAACATATTATACTATACCGCAAGTGGTAATGTAACTGTAAATAGGGTTACTTTACCTACTTCACTTTCACATACTATCTTGCCTTTGAGTGTCTGGGTAACAATGTTAAATGTAATATAAAGTCCAAGCCCTGAGCCTCCCTGACCGCGCTTTGTCGTAAAAAATGGATCAAATATCTTTCTTATGTCTGCCTCCGGGATGCCCTTGCCGTTGTCTCTGTATCTTAGGACGATTTCATCATCTAACGGAATGGCTTCTATCAGTATAGTTCCTTTTGTCCCTTCGTCATAGGCGTGAAGCAGGGAATTCATCAACAGGTTTGTGATTATTTGAGCAAATGCCCCAGGATAGCTGTTCAGCTCAAGGTCTTCATCACAGTTTATTGTGATAATGTGCGGTGTCCTCCTCAACTGAGGTCTCAGGCTTATCACTATATCGTTTAAGTATGATTTCAGATTAAACTGCCTTTTTTCCCAGCTTGTCTGGTCTGCCGAGACCATTTTAAAACTCCTGATCAAGTCCCCTGCACGAAACAGGTTTTTGACTATTAAATCTGAGTCTTCCATTGCGACGAATAAGTATTTTTCCAGGTCTGTACGTGTTATTTGTTTGTCGTTGAACATAGATGTGATTTTATTCGTAGCCAGCTCAAGATGAGATGCAGAGGTTACGGCAATCCCTATGGGGGTGTTTATCTCATGGGCTACGCCGGCTACCAATTGACCTAGTGACGCCATTTTTTCCGAATGTATTAACATCTCCTGGCTATGTTTCAGCTCTTCGTTGGCATCTATAGCCTTTTTGCAGGCGACAACCAACTCGTCTGTCCGTTCCTTTACTATCTCCTCAAGCTGGTTGTGGTGTTTTTTTAACTCGTCCTCTGTCCTTTTTCGCTCTATAATGCCAGCAAGCGTATTGGCTACTGAGACGAGGAATTCCTCTTCCTCCTGGGTCCTCCTATGACCACGTCTGACGTAGAGGTTTATTACGCCCAACACCTGACCTTTTGATTTTATTGGAATGCAATAGTGCCCGTGGTCAGGCATTCCGTCGTATTTTACATCGTGGTCTTGGTCTATCGTGGACTTGAATATTATTTCCCCTATCAGTGCGCACTGTCCGCAGAGACATTTTCCCAAGGGTAGCACCGAGCAGACACTGTGCAAGTTTAAGGGAAACCCCCTGTGGGCCTTCATAATGAGTATATCCGGACGGCTTTCTATTAGAAATATACTGCCCGTGTACTTATTTGACAACCATGACACATTGCTAATGATGTCGAGGGTCTTTTGAAGGTGCTCTGTAAGGGATATTGGCTCAAGCGAAAGGTGCAGAATCTTATTTATCACATCTTGTATCAGGTAATTGTGCATCAGGTTTTCGTTTGCTTCTTTACGCAGCACTATGCCTGCTATAGTGTTTGCAGCGATTTTCAGAAACATTTCCCTCTCGCAATGGGCAGACAAGTCCACAGGCTCTGCTGCTGCATCACCCCCGCTATTTTCGGCAGGACAGGCCAGGCTAATAAGACCAAGCAGCCTGTCATCAGAGATAATCGGGACACAATAGTGACCGCGTGTCTGTGTTTTGTCGCTGAGAGCAGTTGTTGGCATGAATACTATGCCATGTTCATAAGTTGAATCTTTACTCAGGCAATTGGGAGAAATTGGCTGGCAGGCCTCTAACTCTTCTGCTGCATAGTTATAATTAGCGCTGAGTTGCAGCATCGTTGTCCTTTTTTCATAGAGATAAACAAGTCCCTTTGCGGCTGGTGAAATCCAGGGCGCAGACATTATGAGTTTCAAAATCTGAGTCAGCTGGTCCTTCGTAGAAATCTGCAAAAGTGATATCTTCAGCATAGAGTTTATAATATTCTGAATATACAGGTGGGGATCCTGTATCCCAGTGTTTTTTAGCCTGTGTTCTTCATGATTGCTCAACACGTGATATTCTACAAAAACTCGTGCCATTATTACAAAGCCCCCTGTGCTGGTGTGCTGGTTGATATCTTGTGCCGAATGCCGCCGCCGTTGTGCCGCCTGGTGAGATACTTAGCTATTTAAATACAAAGAATTTATATCCAAGGAAATTCCATGCCAGTGCCGCCGCTGTCCCTAAGAGTGCGCCAATGTTGACCCAGACCTGAGCGCTCAGGACCTCGTAATTTAATATCGGTCTGAGATATGTAACAGACACTGCCGCAACTGCCACATTTATCAGCGCTCCAACTACGCTTATTATCATAAAAATGGAGAATTTCACCCCCTGACGCTCCGTTGACTTGTCCTTAAATGCCCAACGCTTATTGAAATAGTAGCTGCACGCCACCCCAAATAAAAATGAAATCCCCTTTTGCAGTGCGTATGGCGTTCCTGTCTTCATCCCCGTGATCACAGTCTCGATATTGAGTACGAGTAAGTCAACAAAGGTGTTTAGTACGCCTATTAAGGCAAAACTGATGAATTGCTTTATGTTTTTAGCGCCTGGCGCCACTGGGTATTCTCAGCAGGGAGGCCATTTTTATCGCCTCAGCAGTGCTGTCTCCTGATGCCGTACCACGCCACGCAATATCATAGGCCGTGCCATGCCCCGGTGAGGTTCTTATAAATGGCAGTCCCACTGTTATATTAACGCTCCTTTGAAATGCAGCCATTTTTAGAGGTATAAGACCCTGGTCATGATACATACAGACGACAATATCGACCTCGCCTTTGTATGCCTTATAAAAAATCGTATCCGGGGGATACGGGCCGCTAACCGGAATACCCTCCTGCCGGGCAGCCTCAACGGCTGGGGTAATCTCCTCTGCCTCCTCCATCCCGAACATCCCAGACTCACCGGCATGGGGATTCAGTCCTGCTACTGCAATGCGCGGCGTATCAATGCCAAGCATATAGGCGGCGCTTGCAGCGTGTCGTATTGCCCCTAAGACCCGCCCCCTTGTTATTAACTCCGGTACATTTCTAATGGCAGTGTGAATGGTTACAAGGATAACCCTAATCTGCCCGCCAACGAGCATCATGGCATAGTCATTTGTGGCGCTCAACTCTGCAAGCATCTCTGTGTGACCGGGGAAGTTGATGCCTCCCAGCTTGAGTGCCTCTTTGGAGATTGGAGCGGTGACAAGCGCCGCTGCCTCGCCCTTTAATATCAGCTCAACGGCACGGTTAATATATTGTGCCGAGGCCCACCCGCCAATAGCTGTAGGGATGCATTTTTGCCACGACAGCCCTTTGACAGCGCCAACATCTATTATGTTTAGTGTCCCCTTTTCAAATATTGCGTCTGAGACCGAATCGATTACCTGAAATGCTGGTTTTATCCCAATGAGCGCTGCTGCCTCTCTCAGCACTTCGGCATCACCGACAAAGACTACAGCCGCACCGTCGCCGTCAATCTGCATATAGGCCCTGAGGGCTGCCTCAGGGCCTATGCCCGCCGGGTCGCCCAGGGTCACTAGTATGCGTTTTTCTGAAGCGCTTATCATTGCCATTATTGCTGGGCCATTATTGCCGGTATATTAAGTATTGTTCCTTGTAGCGGGTAAATGTCTCAGTAAGATTAAGCGTTGCCCGTCCCACTGGATATGAGACACTGTCTACGGAGTTAACCGGCATAATCTCCATTACCGAATTGGTAACAAATACCTCGTCAGCCCTGTAGAGCGTAGCAGGGAAAAACTCACCCTCTACTGCTTTAAGCCCGGATTCACAGGCAAGCTCCAGCACCTGAGCGCGCATGACACCGTCCAGTATTCCACATCTTACGGACGGTGTATAGAGCATATCTTCTTTTACGAAAAATATATTCGATGTCGTACATTCGGCTAAGTAACCGTTTACGTTGCACATGATGGCCTCGTGAGCCGCACAATCATCGGCTGCTGTCTTTGCAAGGATGTTGTTTAAAAAGTTTAGTGACTTAATCATAGGATTAAGGGCAGCGGGCGGGGTTCGCATAATATTTGACGTAATGAGTTTAATGCCATGTTTATAATATTCCTCGGGGTAGTGCGTCAATGGCCTTGCTATAATAACAATCGCAGGCTGATTGCAATGAGATATGCTTGGGCCTATCGGTCCTATCCCTCTTGTGACTGACAGTCTGATTACGGCCTCTGTTAAGCCGTTAGCGCTCAGGGTGTCGTATATGGCCTCGTACAGGGATGCATCCGAATGTGGAAGGCTTAGTCTTATCATTGCAAGGGAGCGGAGAAGTCTCTTAATATGTTCATTTATTTTAAATACCACGCCATTGTATGTCCGCATAGTTTCAAAAACGCCATCGCCATATAAAAAACCGCGGTCAAACACTGAGACCATCGCCTCTGCCTCTGGAACAAGCTTATCGTTGAAGTATATCTTCATTAAATCTCAGCTCTGCCGATGGTATTATACACGCCTCTGCAGGTTTGTGCAATGAGTTTGCCAGAGGGCTGTAAACCCTCCGGCAGAGGCGCTAAGGTATGATTACTGGCAGATACTATTTACTGGCATTGTCTATTTTAGATATAAGTTCCATAAAAAACAAATGCATTCCGTACGGGGTCTCGTTCATAGGCTGTTGTTTTTCCACCATAGACGATGTCAATAGCAAGTCGGTAGAGTCTGCCATAAAAGTTAACATTGCCTTGATTTTGTCCAGTTCGTCGCTTGTCTGAGTGTTTTTTTGCATTTCCCCTCCATTTGATTTTATCTATGATATAATGTTAGCATAGTTAGTAATGTACACCATGTTTATATACTTTGTCAAGTGTATAAAGTGTATAAAGAGTGTGAATATTTTTTTGGGAGGTATTTTATGACGCAGGAAGAGCCGGCTAAAGACGAAAAGGTCGTTTTCTTTACGTCTCGATTACAACTAGACAAGATAGAGAACTTCAGATTTGACAATAGAATCGGCTCAAGGGCCGAGGCTATAAGAAACCTGATAGACATTGCAATAGAGACCGTGCGTGAAAAAAAAAAGACTTCTCAACCGTATGAATCAACTGCGTTAATGGCTGCAGAGCAGCAGAGAAAATATGAAGGCACGGTAAAAATGCCGAAAAAGAAAAAGTAAATGTATAAGGAGACAGAATATGTTGTTTAATGGAAGGGTATGGAAATTTGGAAGAGACATCGATACAGACGCGATTATTCCCGCAAGGTATTTAAACACCTCCGACCCGGAGGAACTCGCCAGACACGTCATGGAGGATGCGGACAAGGACTTCCCCCAAAAAGTTAAATCAGGGGATATTATAGTTGCTGCCGAGAACTTTGGCTGCGGTTCATCGAGGGAACATGCCCCTATTGCCATAAAGGCTGCCGGTGTTTCTGCGGTCGTGGCAAAGAGTTTTGCAAGGATTTTCTACAGGAATGCCTTTAATATCGGACTGCCGATTTTTGAATCCACAGGAGCGGCAGATGGAATTAAAGAAGGGGACGTCGTAGAGATAGACGCTGATAAGGGAGTAATAAAAAACAAGTCTACGAATGAAGAGTTCAAGGCCCAGCCAATCCCGCCGTTTATGCAGGAACTAATAAGCGCGGGCGGCCTTATAGAGTGGACAAAGAAGAAGATAAACTGCTGACATCTTTGAGGTGTAAACAAAAGGCGATGTCAGTAATCGCCTTTTGTTTTGGTCAGTTATTATTTAAGACCTAAGTCAGCTGCTGCTGCCTTTAACTCTGCCTCATTACCCTTAACCGCGTTCATCATAGGGCTTTTCGATTCTTGGGACGCCTTGATAAAATCGGCGGCAGTCTTAAACTTAGCCGTTACAGCGGCTTTGTCAGCTGCTGTTTTGCCGTTATGGCAGCCTGCGCACTTATCCCAGCCAGCAAAGGCCATCGATGCAAATCCCAACACTAAAACGAGAGTCAATGCTAATTTTTTCACTATTGATTCACCTCCTTCTGCGTAGATTTACCGTACTTGCATTAATATTGCCGCATATTATAACAATTCAATGACAGCAAATGCGACAACTATTTTACCTGTGGCGGCCCCCGCTGTATTGACAAATATAAAATAAAATGTTAAATTAGCCAATGTTGCTAATTTTATATAAATTAAATCTAAAACAGGGAGGAGGGGTATGAATGCCCATGATCAGCGTAAAGGACAGCGATTCCTTTGAACTTGCACTGAAACGCTTTAAAAAACAGTGCGAGAAAGAAGGTATACTGTCTGAGATCAAAAGACGAGAACATTATGAGAAGCCCAGTATAAAAAGGAAAAAGAAGATTATAGCAGCCCGTAAGAAGGCGGCTAAGCGTGTAGCGTTATCACAATAATGCATCACCCTTCCTCATCGTATCGCAACTCTATATGCTGCTGATTATAGAGCTGCGATATGGCTTTTTTTATTTCTGAGCTTGCTACCTGTCAAGTCAATACTAAAGGAGTGGAAGTCCATGACATTATCAGAAGTCTATAAAAGGGCGGTAAGACACGCTATAGAGAATGACCCGAGGGGTGAGGCCGCTATAGCACTTTATCTGGAGGACAGAAAAAGGCAGTTTGATGAGCTTAAAGAAAAAGACAAGGGCTTCTTCGACAAGGAATCTCTGTCCAATCCATACGCTGACACACGCATATTGAATGGTACAGGGGATGAAGAGGTTACCTCAGCGCTTGTTGGAATAGACATAGAGACCCCTGAAATACTGCTTGCTGATAATTTAAACACAAAGGGAAAACGAATTGATGCCATAATTGCCCACCACCCGGAGGGTATGCCATATGCAAACCTCCACGATGTAATGTCTATGCAGGCAGATATTTTAAGGACATTCGGTGTCCCTATAAACGTAGCTGAGAGCCTCATGGAAGGCCGCATAAGCGAGGTAAAGAGAAAGCTCATGCCAGTAAACACCGCACGGGCTGTAGATGCGGCAAGGCTGCTTGGTTTTCCATTTATGTGCATTCACACACCGGCAGACAATATGGTTGCTGCATATCTGCAAAGGCTTTTTGACAATAACAAGCCATATGCACTCAGCAATGTCATTGATATGCTCATGGAAATCGAGGAGTACAAAGACGCCGCGCGGTGTTTCTGCGCCCCTAACATTTTGCTTGGCGGACCTCAGAGAAAGGCCGGTAAGATATTTGTTGACATGACAGGCGGCACAGAAGGCTCAAAAGACCTCTTTCAGGTCTTTTCATCCAGTGGAATTAACACAATCGTAGGTATGCACCTAAGTGAAGAGCATAAAAAAGAAGCCGAAAAATATCACATAAATGTAGTCATCGCTGGACACATATCAAGCGACAACCTGGGAATGAATCTGTTGTTTGACAAAATATTTGCTGAGACAACTGTTGAGCTGACAGGCTGTTCCGGGTTCAGGCGCATCGCACGGCACAACGCTGTATAAACAATCTGAATGGACTTTCAGGGTATTCGTGAAGAGATAAAATCCCGCATAGACATAGTTGATGTAATCTCGGACTATGTCGGGCTGAAAAAATCAGGGACGCGCTATAAGGGCCTGTGCCCTTTTCATACCGAGAAAACACCATCTTTTGTGGTCAGCCCGGAAAAACAGGTGTTTTACTGTTTTGGCTGCGGCATGGGTGGGGACATCATCACCTTTGTTATGAAAGAAGAGGGGATGAGTTACAATGAGGCGATAAGAAAACTCTCCGAACGTGCCGGAATAAAACTGGAGATCAACCAAAACGTGCAGGAGAGGGAAGTACTCCTGCAAATCCACAGAGCAGCAGCAGCATTTTTCAAAGATCAGCTAAGGAAGTCTGAAAAGGCGCTGAAATATCTCCACACACGCGGCATTGGCAAAGAATCAATCGAACGGTTTTCAATAGGCGCTGCCCCTGAGGGGTGGGACACCCTGTTTCGTCATTTAAAAAAAGAAGGCTTTCAGGACAGGCACCTGCGGCTCTGCGGTGTAGTTGTATATAAGGAACATAGTCAATACGACCTCCACAGGGACAGGATAATGTTTCCGATACATAATTCCTCCGGTGATATTGTGGCATTTGGCGGCAGGGCGATAGAAAAAAATATTGAACCTAAATATTTAAATTCTCCTGAGACAATTATCTTTCAAAAGAAAAGGATTCTCTTTGGTCTCAACGCAGCAAAGGAGGGTGTCAAGGGCGCAAAGCATGTCAACATAGTTGAGGGCTATACCGACGTGGTTATGTGTCATCAGTACGGGTTTACAAACACGGTAGCGCCGCTTGGGACGGCATTGACAGAAGACCACACAAAGCTGCTTATGAGATTCACAAAGGAGGTCGTCGTAATATTTGACGGTGACGATGCGGGTGTCAGGGCGGCAAAGCGCGCCCTGCCTATAATACTCAAAGGCGGGCTTGCCGCCAGGGCACTGCTCCTGCCAGAGAAAAACGACCCGGACAGCTATCTCAAGACATATGGGGCAGGGGAATTTAAAGGCCTGCTCTCAAAGACACGCTCATATGTGGAATTCATGCTCACGAATGCAGGATATGGCGTTGACAATCTCAGGGAAATCTACGATACATTAGCCGCAGTAGAGGACACAGTGCTGCGCGCTCAACTGGTCACAGAGCTATCAAACAAGGCATCTATATCCGAGTCCGTACTCACTGAAAAATTAAAAAAAGTGTACAAGCCAATGCGTACCGCCCGGATTGTTAAGCAGCGGGGGAAGATGCTTGACGAGGAGATACTGCTTGGCATATATCTGAGCGTTCCGGACATTGCTGAGATGTTTAAACCTATGATGGACATGGATTTGCAGGGGCTGATGGAAAATGAATTAATAAAAAGGATATTTAAAGAATTTTTCAGCGGCACCACGGCTCCAACGATTGAAGGGCTGTCAAAAATATGCACCGAGGAGGAGGTTGCCTACATCACCGGCCTCATGGTAAACCCGAATGTCGATCCGAATATCGGACGGGAAAGCATAGAGAAAAACATTGAAGGCTGTATCAAAAATCTCAAAAAAAAATGGCTGAAGAAGAAGCTCGATGAAATTCAGGAGAAAATAAACAAGGCGTCACTTGCGAACAACATTGATGAGCTGGCCTTGCTTTTGCAGGAAAGCAAAAAATATAATAACGAAAAGCGCGGCCTTTTTTAGTCCCGTGCGCTCACCCCTAATGATTTAGAAATAATTGGAACGACTGAGGTTTATTTAAACTAATTACTTATGACATAATAAATATATGAAACTACTCCGGCTCTTATGTACTATATTACTAACCATATCAAGCAGCCTCTCATACGCAGGCGGTGATGATATCGCTGGTACTCCTTCTGTGGCTGACTATCCTATACAACCTGACTGCGATAATCATAGCATCGACTATACGCGCATACCGGCAACGTATGTGGATTATGAAAAAACAGAAGGTCCATACAGGGTAAATGGCAAATCTTTTACAATTTTTCTCAAGATGAAAAGAATAGCTTGCTCATCAGACCCATTTGACAAAAATGTTGAATATCTTGAGATCAGAGACGAAACTGGAGAGGTCCATTATTCTGAGTCGAACCCTATAAATATTATGAATCCATTATATATTTCCATCGATGCTTATGCCCTTGAAGGTGAACGGGGAGAGGGCTTGGTACTATCTTATTGGGAATGGCCGTCCGGACCTGGACACGGACATGACGTGAAATTGTTTACTACATATGAAGGAAGACTTGTGGAGTTATCTGGCAAAATAAATGTCATTAGAGGTATACACGACTCGCTGAAAAAAGGGAGCAATCCAAGCTCTGTGCGTCTGTTTGACGGTGATACGCTTGCATATAAAATACATAATAACTATTTTACTATAACAATCCCACTAAAGGTACCTCTGAATACTTCAGGCCGCGTAGTACCCGTTAAATGGGAAGGTATTTTTGAGATAGAGGCACACGGATACCCGATTACAGAGGAAACTTGTGCCAAACTCTATACACATCACGATGCCAGTTCGCCATCTAAGGCCGTTATCTTCGGCCCGCAGACAAAGATACAATACATACACGCATACACAAAGATTGATTCTGAGGAGTTTACTATAACTATCGATAAAAACAGGGCTGGTTTCTCCATGGATATCCGCATCTTTGACACGTGGTTAAAAGTGAAGATAGACGACATAGAGGGATGGGTTAAGGGAAAAAAACACTTTGAGGCCATAGGGCTTCCTATGTTCGGATAGGGAATACTTAAGTCTGGCACCGTTATCCGCCCCCTGCTCTCAGCCTTTGTTGCAGCTTTTACTTTGGCAAAGAAGGCAGACTGTCAGCAGGTAAGTCTTGTAAAAGAACCCCAAACTTTGTTATGCTTAAGCGTGAGGATAGCGCTGTGTCTAAACCAGAGATTCAAAAAGTAGGAAAGTATGATGTAAAAGAGGAACTAGGCCATGGGGCTATGGCGGTGGTGTATCGCGGCTATGACCCGTTTATCAACCGCGAAGTTGCCATAAAGATAACCGACACAGACAGGGGCAATGACAAGGACTCAGCAGCACACAGGCGCAGACTTTTCTTCAACGAGGCCCGCATTGCCGCAATGCTTGATCATCCCAACATTATTCACGTCCATGACGCGGGCATAGAGGGCAGCTACTGTTATCTCGTCATGGAATACGTCAAAGGGGCGAAGACCCTGAAAGAGTTTAACAAGAAAAATGAAATCCTGCCCGTGGAAAAGGTAATAGAGATAATATTTAAGTGTTGCAAGGCCCTCGACTATGCCCACAGCATGGGTGTAGTACACCGTGATATAAAGCCAAGCAACATAATGATGACCTCAGATATGGACGTAAAAATCGGGGATTTCAGCATAGCACAGATTATCAGCGCCGAAGTGACACAAATCGGGGGAATCATAGGTTCACCAAAGTACATGTCCCCGGAGCAGGTGAAAGAAGAGGAGATTACCAGCCAGACAGACCTGTTTTCACTTGGCTCGGTAATGTATGAGCTGCTGGCTCATGTGGTGCCGTTTGATTCCGAGAACGTATCAAGCCTTGTATTTAAAATAGTAAACGAAACACCGCTGCCAGTGTCTCATTATAACAAGGACATCCCGGAGGAACTGGAGCAGATCGTACAAAAGGCAATGGCAAAAGACCCGAGAAACCGTTATCCACGCGGACTGGACTTTGCCGCAGACCTCAGCAAGGTATACAGAAATCTCAAACGCCCTGTGGTAGATATAAAGGAACAGGCGAAATTCGAGCAGATGAAGAAATTAAACTTCTTCAGGGGCTTCTTCGACTCAGAGCTTACTGAGGTAATACGCGCCGGTGCGTGGGAACAATATGGCGTAGGTGAACATATAATAACTGAAGGCGATATTGACGACTCATTTTACGTGATCATATCAGGCGATGTGCTGGTGAAAAAAGGTGACAAGGCGATTGTCGCCTTAAAACCCGGCGATTGCTTTGGTGAAATGGGATACCTGGCAAAGACACAGCGTACTGCTGATATTGTGTCACTAACCCCTGTGTCACTGATAAAAGTAAGCGGCACACTCATAGAAAAGATGACCGTCCACTGCCAGCTGCGTTTTAACAGGATATTTTTAAGGACCCTTATTGCCAGGCTCTCAAAAACAAGCGAAGAGCTTGCAAAGTACCGGCCTCTTTAGGCAGAGATGAAAGACAAAACACAAAAGGCGCGCGTAATGGTAGTCGAGGACGAGGGGATTATCGCTATGGACATCAGGCGAACCCTTACAGATTTTGGATATACAGTTACGTCAGTGTCCGCGACTGCTGAGGAGGCGGTAAAACGCTCTCAAACAGACAAGGCTGATGTCGTGCTGATGGATGTAGTGCTTGGCGGGCCAATGGACGGCATCGAAGCGGCAGAGATAATACGTTCTACCTCAGGCACACCTGTTATATTTTTGACCTCGTACTCGGACGAATACATATTGGAAAGGGCAAAGATAACAGAACCATTCGGCTATCTCCTTAAGCCGTTTCGTGACAGAGAACTCTATGTGACAATAGAAATGGCTCTTTACAAGGATAAAATGCAGCGGCAGCTCAGGCAGAGCCATGACTGGTTTTCCACCACCCTGATGAGCATAGGAGATGGCGTAATCACTACAGATGCTGAGGGACACGTTACATTTATTAATAAAGCGGCAGCAAGGCTTGCCGGCCTTAAGGAAGAAGAAGTCATAGGATTTCCGATAGGACAACTGATAACGCTTAAGGACGAAAGCGCACAAGAGGCCGCCAATGACTTTGAAGACGTCCTCATCCCCATCATCGGTGCAAAAACCCCCATTAGTTTAACTAACCACTTACTGATAACAAATACCGGCAAGGCCATTGCGGTAAGCATGACCACAGCCACTATTCAGGATGAAAAGGGAAATATACTTGGCGCTGCCATCACGTTTCAGGACCAGACAAAACGCAGGGAGCTGGAGAATCAACTCCGCCACATGGTGCTGACTGACAGTATGACAGAACTTAACAATCGCCGTGGATTTTATATACTCGCAGAACACCAGCTCAAACTCGCCAAGAGATTTAACAAAGAGGTCGCCATAGTCTTTATTGACGTAGATGGTCTTAAACGTATAAATGACACACTGGGCCATTTAGTGGGAGACAGCGCAATCATGGATACGGCGCTTATACTACAGGATACATTCAGGCAGTCCGACATAATAGGCCGCATAGGGGGCGACGAGTTCGTTGTATTAATTACAGAAACACTTGGCATAACAGAAGAAGAGGTTAAACAGAGGCTGCAAACCACAACGGCCATATACAATGAGCGCAAGGGCAGTCCATACAAGATATCCCTGAGCATTGGATATGTGCTGTACAGCCCAAAGAGTGATTTGACCATAGATGCCTTGATGCAAGCGGCAGACCAGTTGATGTATGAGCATAAGCTCAGGAAACATACTAACGAATCGTCAGATCAGGAGAGACAGCACAATGAATGACAAAAAACCCCTTGCAGCAGTTGTGATGGGCAGTGACAGTGACCTGCCCGTAATGAAAAAAGCCGCAGAGGTATTAAAGGAAATGGGCGTAAGCTATGAGATGAAAATAAGTTCAGCACACCGGATGCCAGAAGAAACTGCCCAGTTCGCCAGGACAGCAAGACAGCGGGGTATAGAGGTAATCATAGCGGGCGCCGGGATGGCCGCTCATCTAGCCGGTGCTATTGCCGCCCATACAACGCTTCCCGTTATCGGAGTGCCGCTTAAATCAGGAGAGTTAAACGGTGTTGACGCCCTATACTCAACGGTGCAGATGCCTTCCGGCATACCAGTAGCCACGGTTGCCATAAACGGCGCTGCAAACGCTGCATATCTGGCATGTTCGATTCTCTCCATTAAGTACCCTGAGATAAAATCTGCCCTCGATGCTAAAAGAGAAAAGACCAGAGAAAATCTTATTAAAAAATCAGATGCCGTCTGCAATGAATAAATAGTTTTGAAAATATAAGGAGACCATCATGGTAAAACGCATTTGTGTCGCACAGCTCTTGAGCCTCCTGCTGTGTTTACCTGCATATGCCGAGTACAAGACACTCACCGGGCCAGATGGGGTAAAGTACGAAGGTGAATTTAAAGATGGCGTACCAAACGGGCCGGGCACTGCTACCAGACCAGATGGAGGGACTTATGTCGGTGAGTTTAAAAATGGCCTGCCAGACGGTCAGGGTACATCAACCACTCCTGAAGGGCTAAAGTACACCGGTGAGTTTAAAAAAGGTGTGCCAGATGGTCAGGGCATAGCAGCTTTACCCGGCGGAGGGAAGTATGAAGGTGAGTTTAAAGACGGTAAACCAAACGGTCAGGGCACTATGACTTATCCCGATGGAGGGAAATACACCGGAGAATTCAAGGACGGTAAGCCAAATGGTCAGGGCACAGCTACCGGACCGGACGGCGGGACATTTGTTGGGGGATTTAAAGATGGCAAACCAGACGGTCGGGGCACTGCAACAACACCGGGCGGGAAAACGCAAACAGGAAACTATAAGGACGGCAAATATGTTTCACCACTGGTGAAGTAGACAGGCATGGATAATGATGAGCTATGTCCGCACCTGAAAACCAGCAGACTGAATGAATCTACTCAATATTGTTACCGTCGTACACCATATACGTGAAAGTAATTGAGGACTTTTCATTGTTGTTGATTTTCTGGGAAAGAATAAGTACAGTGTACACGTAACAGTAGGTGCAGGCATTGCAGTTACATGCGGTTGGCGATACGGTTGGCCCTACAACCGCTTGAGTGTTTATGATCTTTGTATAAACCGTATAAGCCGGGGTATTTGTGCGTGCATCGTTGAATACGGCCGTTATATCTGGAGATGCCGAGGCGTCAGTGCTGGTTGCAGTGGCATATGTGCCGCAAACCGCACCCCATTGATAGTACGTAGTTCCCGAGCCGCCGCATGAAGTAGCAGTGGAAGGACCAGTATCACACGTCGCAGTATTGAGTTTCGTTGCAAGGCAACTGGGATAGGTGGCAGAGAGCGAGCCATAGTCGGGGGCAGTACTAGATGTATTGGGATAACTCTTCAATAAATTCATAGCCACGTCTGAGCCGCCCTTGGCGGCAGAGTGCGTACTGGTGTAGCTCTGATACCCGCCGGCAATCTTAGAGCCGACAGTAGCCATGAAAAGCATGGCGCCGCTCAGGGCCAGCGCAACCATAGACAGAACCGTTGTGACTACAAGAATAAAGCCCTTTTCATCACGTACTTTCCCAAACACATTCTTAGAAGAAAATCTCATTCGTAGTTTCCCCCTAAAGAGTTTAATTTTACGTTTAACTTCATGAGCTTCCATCTGTAGTTAGCATAGTTGGACAGTGCCGAAAGATTATATGTCTTGAGAGTTATATCGCTGTCTCCTATGGTTATCGAATTGGCGCCGTATGTAAAGTTCGGGTCCATTTTCCCATCATGGGCAAGGACGAATACTTTTACCTGTTTCAAGTGTCGTCTTATGCTCATAGCGTTGTTTAGATAAGAGGTAGTTAAGTAGCATGGGTCGGTATTACAGCCAGGGTCGCTGGAGACATTACAAGGCGTCAAACTTGATGGAGTTGCAGATAAATTTGTAAATCTGCACCATGTCAGCGTACCTGTACAGCCATTGCCAAGAGTATCTGTACAGCCGGTGTCGATGCCCAGGGCTACCTGGAAATCTAAGACACAGTCCATGACGGGCTGTTCTACCCTCTGACCGTTTGCGTGGGAAAGGACAGACCTATAGAGTGTATATCCGCTGGGATGGCACTGCAGAGGGTAGGGATGCTGAGGGGCTGTCCCTGTACAGTTGCCTAGCTGAGGAGAGCAAGCCCTCTGAAGATAGTAATCTACGCGGTTGAATGGCATACGAAGCGTGGTAGTGGCATTTACCCCGTATATTACATAGAACTGACCGGCTGGCGGGCTTGCTGGCAGGGAGCTGAATTGAAAACCGCTGCTGACCAATTTACGGGTAGAGTTTACCGCTATTGCCCTATCAGTGGCACTGAGGTCCCATTTAGTATCGTTCCAGACGATGTAGTGGCCTGTGGCGTCAAGCATCGTCCACTTTTTGGTAACGGCCGTCCTGTCGGCTGTTATTGACTTGATGACTAAGACGTCTGAACCATTGGTGCTGGATGGGGTAGGATTGGTGTTATGGTCAAGGACTAAAGGGCGCGGCTCACAACTGCCTGTGGAGTCGTTGAGATTAGCCGGGTCTGGCGTAAACTGGTTAGGTGTATAGTTTGTGCTGCCGGTAGGCGTGAAGCTGACAGGGTACTCGTTATAAGCCGTAATCGTGGTACATGCGCCGACGCCTGTGCCTTCAGGCAGACCATAACCCGCCGATTCGAGATCGTATCTGAGCAGATCAAGGCTTAGGGTATTTTCTATCTGCGTTTCGGCAGTTTTGGTTTCCACCTTGAATGACCTTGTCAAGGTAGTAAAGGACGAAAAGATTGCCCCCATCATGATTGCAACAATAAACAATGACACAAGCAGTTCCGCAAGCGTAAAGCCCGCGCTGTTATGTACCGGTTTTATCAGTAGTGTTGTTCTCATCGCTATGACCCTACCAATGGACTTATTATAGTTTCGGCATTGTACGAACCAGTGTAACCACTGTTTGCCATGGTGCTAAAACAAGCGTAACCCGCTGGGTCAGCGGCGGTTGCTACAACATCGCCTAGCTGCCATATAACAGAAACGCTGACCTGCACACTGTTGCCTCTGGGTGTGACGTATCGGCATAAATAAAATGTAACATCTCTGTTGCTAAAGCGTTTCACGATTTGAACGGGTGCGGCTGTTGACAAGATAATAGTGGTTAAGGCTATTGACGGACGAACGAGACTCGTTTGATTGTCGAAATCCTGCTGACCTATTTTCATGGCTTCGCCTCTTACAGAATTTTTAAGGTTTATCGCATTGACATAAATCATAGTCTGAATCATCCCAAGTACCACTACCATCAGAATCAACATCGAGACCATTGATTCAATAAGGGTAAAGCCTTTGCCGTTTGAAAAAGGCATAAATGCCTTACTACTGTGGAATAAGCCCTTATTATTTAAGTACACATTCACCACTGTCGTACGCTCCATTTTGGTTTGTATCACACCATTTCCCCATTTTTATAGCATTAACACTTAAGACAATACAAGAAGACTCTGGAAAAGAAGAGTCAGTGCAAGTGGTTGACATATCTGCCGGCCTGCAGCAGTTTGTTGCCGAGACTGAGGAACAAAGAGTGTCCGCATACAGGTCTTTGCAGTTAGACACTGAAGAGAAGTCACAGTTAGGACATGGCGTGTACAGCTCTACAGGACTGGTTGTAGACAAAAAGCCCTTGTCATCAAAGGTTATGTCCGTAATTGCATTAAGCACCGCCAACGGGCCAAGCTGCGACAGCGTCGTGGTTCTTACTGTGGCATATCCGCCCGTATCCGTGATAGAGCCGTCACTATCTGAGTCACTGCGCATAGAGTAGCTTGTAAAGTTGAGATTAGCGGTAGCAGTAGCGGTCAAATAAATCCCATAGGCGTTTTTCTGAGATAAAGCGTTTGCCCGTGCTTCCGACAGGTCATTAAACAACTGTTTTGTCGAAGCCTCGGAATTAGTCTTCGCCTTTTGACCGGCGAACTGATAGACAAGCAGACCTATGAGTATCGCCAAAATCCCCATGACCACGAGAATTTCTACCAAAGAAAAGCCTTTATTGTCATTATTAGTAATCATGTTAGTGTTGTCACCTTTCCATCCAATTTAGTATTTTCCCAAACGCGCCCGATGACGGCGCTATGTAAGGGGTACTTGATTCCGGAGTTACCCCAGGCAGCCAGTTTGTTGTGGCGCCCATAGGGTTAGCCTGCAACGACGACTGATTAGTGTCGCTTGAGGTTAGCGTATGGAAACTCGAAGATACGGAAATCTTGTTTATGGCACTTGTTGAAAGCTGCATAAACAAGGTTCCAGTCAAAGCCGATGAGGGGATTGTGTAGTTTGTGCAGTTATCCATAGCCGAGCCTGGCGCTGCCGCAGTTGCGCAGTTAAAGACCAATGCCCTTGATCTGCCTCCAAAAGAACACAGGTCAGATGTAGGCTGTGTAGTGGTAAAGAACATCATATTGCTGGCAATCGTAGGGTCAGATATGTTGCGTTCGCTTAAGTATGTTACGCTGTTTTCAGTTTGTGCAGCATTAAGCGGGAATGTCCAGTCAGGCCTTTTTATCCCATCGTTCAGCACATTACAAGCGTTGGCTACAGTAGATGACGTTTGGTGTGCAATTGTAGTATTGTCACAGCAGCCATACTGATCACAGACAAATGGAGAGGCATATAAGAAATCTCCTGTAAGTGTGTTGTTGCTGCTGTCAACTACGGTATATGAATCCAGTGCTTTAAAATATCTTCCGCTGCCCGTGTATGCGTAGTACTGGCTGAAGCATTTGTCAACCCCAATCTTGCTGGTAACAGGGGCAGTAAGACTGAAGTAACTGGTGTCGTACTTCCAGCAGTTTGTCCAATTTGTGGGGCACGCGCTCCCGCTGCACATGGTGGTGGGCGTTGTCCCGCCGGTATACACTGAGACAAGACCTCCGCTGAACTTTGTCCATGTGGTGTCTGGAGACGAAGTGTAGCCGAATATTACATAGTCTGTACTGCTGTCGGCATTTACATCCACTCCATTGGTAAACATCCTTCCACCGAAGGCGCGCGGGATACCTGTGTCGTACTTAAAGACGCCGCCAGTGCTGCCGGTTGCGGTAGAGTTTATCGTGAAGTCGGAATTTAAGGCTAAGACGAAGGATTTTAAGTTCTGGTAAGAGTACCCCGTATATGTCTGCGGCCCGGAGAGAAACATGACCATCAAATTGCCGCTTCTGTTGATAACCGCAGGGCCGGAATAAGAATAGCCCAGTTCGGGATGAGAAAATTCCCACAAGAGTGTCGGTGATGTTGGATTGGTAACGTCCAGGGCATAGTACGAGGACAGGCCGACGCAGGCGCTCATAGGTGATGAGGCGTCTGTGCGATTACCGGCTGTACACGTATCAGTCGGCGGTGTATAGACGTCTGTAGCCGCAGGACAGGTGCCAGCATCGCAGCCACACGCCCCGCCAAGACGCATACCGCCTATAAGCACTACTTTAGTCGTAGTCAATCCTGTAGGCGTGTAAGAGTAGACATACGGCTTAAGGTCGTTAAAGTAGATGTGGCAGTTTGAGTTTGGCGAATATGAAGGGTCTGCCAGATAACGCAGATAGGGCAGAGAGTTCCTCGGAATGAACGCCCACATTTCACCGCCAAGCCCTGAGCCGCTTATCTGCTGTATTTCACCTGCGCCCAGACCGCTTGTGGTCAGCTTACCCGACTTAAAGGCATGAAGCATTCCATCGTTGGCGCCCGCATAGGCTACCCAGTAGTCGGCATTGCCATTATTAGAGGCCGGTGTGTATTGGTTCAACAGCGGGGTCGAGTAGATGATGTCACCCAGCTTCCACACGTTGGTTGTGGTTGAGCCAAGATTCGCGGTAGTCCTGTTGCGAAGTCCTGTCTTGTCAACCCCGCGCGTATAGTCAATAATATCGTTCAATGATGCAGAGCCAACCATTGTCGCACCCATGTACGGGCTGAACTGACCAGCGTTGTCCTTAGTGAACTGAACAAGACCACTGCTGCCGTTCGTATATATTGTCCTCACAGAGGCGTTGTCGTGCCACAAGTCGTAATAACTACCGCTGTAACTCGTAGATGTGCTGCTTAAGGAGGATGGATAGCGGCTGTTTCCACCGGCCTCCCAAATCGTGTTAAGGTAGTCAATAGTTGTTGTAGAGGGCGACAGCGCGGTCAGGGTGCCCGTGCCGGTTATATCGCTGTACAACTGTACAATGGGATTGTTGTTCACAAGCGTAAAGTTTATGACGTTGTCGTTTGTGAGATTTAGTTTAAAGTCATTGACCGTGTCTTCTCTTATTTCCTGTACTGCACTAGTATTGTAAAACCATAAGTTATTGAGGTAGCCAACCCATGAAACCTCTGTATTGCCGGTAAAGTACTTGGTCGGGTAAAAAAGTGCCTGCATGATATTGGCGCCTGCCTGAGTCCTCTGAGAAAGAACTGTGGCAGCAGTACCGGATGATGTCTGCTTCAGAATCTTGAGAAATGCCAGTTCTAACTGAGACTCAAGCGTGGCAGGGTTTGTCACCAGATAGTAATTGTCTGGTACGCCGCTGCCGTTGACGCCTGTTGTCCATTCCGTTGTGTTGTCGGGCATATTGTTACTGTTAGCGTCTGTGAAACCGCCCCATTTTGCTGCATACCAGAGCGGGTCTTTCAGGAGACCAACACTGGAGGATGAGGTATTGATGGTATGCGTATAAGAACCTACATTAGCGTTGCTAGTGGAAGTATTGCCTGCTGCAACTGTTGTGAACCACTGACCGCAGCTAGAAGTAGCAAGTAAAGAGGTGCAGTTTGTAGCCAAATAGCGCGGGCCGTCGCTTGTCGTGCCGCTTAATATATACCCCATGTTCATATTATACGGCGTGGAACTGCCAGACATCTTCACAGTAAAGGTAATAGTCGGCGGACTATCGCTGTTATTAACAGTATAATAAATACAGCCGTCAGCGTCCATGTCATAGTCCCCTCCCTGCGGAGAGTCCTCCCAATTTATATAATAACTGCCAAGCGCCCCGCTTGGAGGGCTTGTGCATACGCTGAAGTTATTGTCAACGAGAAAATGAACCAGCGAGCAGGGGTTTCCTATCGTGCTGTTGTAGCAGGCAGGTATTAATTGAACGCTGTATTGGTTAGACGACCCCAAAGTGATAGTCAAATTGGGGAGGGTGGTACTCATAGCCACAGAGTAAGTGGTAACATTCTGGGTAACATTATCGCCTGTGGGTGAGTTACTAGGCGTATTGGCGCTGTTTCTCAGATCGTTGATACGCGACCAGTAGGCAAGTCCGGAAATGTAGTAGGCACTCTGTGAATTCGGAGCTGTAGGGCAGACACCCCTTATCGACGACAGCGAGCTTACGCTCTTACTTGTACACAAATTTGTAGTTACACTGCCTACCGTGTCGTTAGTCGAGCCGGACTGTCCTATAAAGTAATTCCCCGATACATTCTCTCCGGTGCTTCCACCGACTATATTAGTCTGTGTAGAGGCGTTGACAAGTGTACCGCTTACCCCTATATCGGCAGTCAGCCCGGTTCCAAAATTGGTGTTTACACCGGGAAGCTGGTCGGAGTCAAAGCTTGGCGCCACATCGCTTATAACCATAATAAACGGCTTGGCACAGTAAGGGTATACCGAGTATGGGTCTACCCACGTAACAGGACTAAGCCCGGAGACAATAGAGCTGTCATCTGCACTAAAGGCCGATGTAGCAGTTGTCCTCCCCATAAAGTATCTTAATGATTCATAGTATATCTCGCCGATTGGATTTCCCCAGTTAACACAGTTACCCTCGGTAAAACTCTGGCTGCCCCATGAGCAGGCGTCAGCGGTGTTATAAGTACCGTCGCCCCAGCTCGAACCATAGGTGTACCTGTATATTTTCATCTTGTTCAGCGTATTAATAATCCCTGGAACTCCGGTGCTTGAGGCGCAGGCAGTGCCGACAGTGCCGCTGCTGTTTATACACAACGTTCCATCTGTGGTATAGTTTACTTCGTTTGTAATCGTGCCGATGTTTTTGCGAAGCACGCCGCCTGACTTATTCTTAAGCCAGCTTCCTGTCATAAGCCCAAAATATATTTTCCCGCCCTCGCCATATGCCTGTAACAGTCCTATGGGCTTATAGTTGCCGCTTGGGTACAACTGGCACCTTTCGCTCCCCAGCAATGTAGAGTCACAGACCTTTACCTTTACGATATAGTCCATGAAACCGCCTGACGCCGCGCCGGGACGCCTTGTACCGCTGACTTCATTTGACCTCGCACACTGCCACCTTTCGTCAGATGCCCAGAATGGATATGAACCGCTGGCAACCCGCATAGCGGGAGGATTTGTCGTAGAGGCGACTGTCGTATTACAGATAGAAAGACTGCTGGCGCCAGACAATGGCGTAACCTGACTTATCGTAGGGTCTCCTGCGCCTGGTGTATATACCTTCACCCAGCTATGTGCATCCTGCGGGAGGAACTGCCGCTCAAGGATTGTCAAACTCGATGTGTCAGTAACCCTGTATCCTCCATAAAGTACCTTTCTCAGGACGTCCATTCGCGACATCGCAGCCCAGTTCAGGAAATTCCCACTCCATGTGCTGCCGTTACACGTTGCCGGAGATGTGGACGACACATAGGAAGGGGAGAAATAGTACGACGTAGACGTGTATGAAGTCGTTGCACCAGACGTATATGTATAGCACTTAGCCGGGTCGAAATAGCCGTAATATGTAATGCCCCCCTTGTATTGCAGATCAAGGGCTCCATCGCTGTCGAGGTCGCTGTAGTCGTTGTAAGCTTTATAGTAGTTTTTGTGGTCTCTTGATATATCAAGCATAAGGAGCGGCGGGACATTACCGCCCATAAATGGAGGGATAGAGCTGCCGTTACAAAAATTGGTCATGGCTGAGTTGGTTGACGACACCGACGTGGTTGTTGTAGAGGTTGTCGAAGTTGTTGTCGTCGTAGAGGTTGTAGTTGAGCCGGCATTAAACGTAGCAGTAACGCAGTAAGCATGATTATTACTATAATTTGTCTTACGGCAGGTCGTGCCTGTTCCAGTACATCCAGTTGACAGACATGGGCCATTATCGTTATCATCACAGTCGTTTAAGTTCCCTGTGCAGTCTGACCAGCCTGCGAAAGTACCTGACGTTGGCGTTTCGGTCAGGGTGACATCAACTATACCGCTGCTGCCGGAATACCGAAAGCAGTAAGCGCTGGCTGTGTTGCCAGGACAGCAGGATGTGCAGGGATTAGAGCAGGTATCAGTTTGGTTAGGTGATGCGGTTATGGTACCGTTGCCTGCCCCAGCCTTACACACATCAACCGTCCATCTGGCCTCGGCAGAGTGTGCCGTGAAAAACATAAATGCCGTCATAAACAGCAGGGTTATCAATATAAGCCCTTTTCTTACACAGCGGCAGGATTCCTGCCTAAATATATGTTTTCTCTCTGTCAGCATATTCACCCCCCCTCTCTCTGTTGTTTATCTATGAGTGACTTCCTATTGCCTTTCAACTGTGCATCCTGTGCTCTATCTTACAACTTTCAACCATCATCTCGCTACCATGTATAATCATTATACTTATCTATATTCTACAAGCATCAATTTATTTTGTCAAGCATTTTTTTTGAATTATTTTTGGTAGTAGAAATTTGCATATTTAATTAAACATATGGCAACATATAGTAATGACGCCTGCTTTGAAAGTATCAATAGTTATCCCCGCCCTCAATGAAGAACAGACAATAGGCCGCGTTATTGAAGGGTGCAGGAAGTATTGCAACGAAATCCTGGTGGTCAACGGGCCTTCGGCTGATAACACGGCTGAGGTGGCAGCTGCTCACGGCGTAAGGTTAATACAGGACAACGGCAAGGGCAAGGGCGCGGCTATCAGAGAGGCTATTAAACAGGTAACGGGCGACATAATAGTATTTATAGACGCCGACGGCTCCCATGACCCCGACGATATTCCACGCCTGATAGAGCCGATTATAACGGGTGAGGCCGACCACGTTACGGGTTCACGGCTACTGGGCGGCTCCAGTGAGCTGCACGGCGGATTTGACGAGTTTTTCAGACTAATGGGAAGCGCATTTATCACGGCCTGTATAAACTGGCGCTACAGGGTAAGAATCAGTGATTCCCAAAACGGTTTCAGGGCCATTAAAACCGCTGTTGCAAGGAAACTCACCCTGAAGGAGAATATAACCACAATAGAGCAGGAAATGATAATGAAGACCATAAAAAAAGGGTTTACGCTGACTGAAATCCCTGCCCACGAGTACAAGCGGCAGGCCGGAGTATCTAAAATCAGACTGACAAAGGTATGGTTCAGATATATCTATTCTCTGGTGAAATATCTGATATAGCCAATGCCCAAATTGATTTAACCATGTCATTCAGCTTCAATCATTCTGGCATTCTGGCATCCTGGCAACCTGGAGCACATCCTGAAGCGCACTCTGAGGCAGAGTATCAGCGGCCTCTATTGCCTTTTTGTTTTCAAGAATGCTTGATATTCCCATATCGCGCGCATTGTCAAGCATTTCACGTAAATGGTCTGTTGGCGTATTCATCAAGTTCTCAAAGACCTCTTGCATTGTTTCGCTGACAAATATACTATTCATGATAACTTTCCTTTAGTAATGCTGCACGCTTATAACAGTTATTATCTCCGCTTTCCTGACCACATAGCACAACGGCGCACCCAACAGTTTCATTGGATATCGAAAGCTCCCGGTATTTGGCGGTGGAGCTAACCTAACTTTATACATTTTCACAATTCTATTCCTTGTTTTTTCCCACTCATCAAACAGTAAATCATATACCCTGCTAATTCCGGTATCATTATCTTTGTCAATTCCAAGTTTCTCGCTTAAATAAAAAATATAGTTTTTTATTTGCATATCTTCTATGTCAATAGTCTCATCTTCATCGGCTTCTAATTCTACAATAATAATTACGTGTCTCTGTTTATAACCACCTGTTTTGGCTTTAAATCTGCACCACGCGCGGGCAAGCTCAATATATAAGGGACCCTCAGCCCAAAAATATACACCGATTCCCGCTCTGCCATCGCCGCAGCTAAATCCTTTGTTAACAATCTCTTCATACCGACCTTCTGTCGTCCCATGAGAACCCTTATATCTTAGCACAACCATACATCTATATGTTAATATAGTACCGTGCAAAAGTCAAGTGACACGATAGATGAACATGTTTCTTCTAACAAATTCCTAATGTTAGAGCTTGGGACAGATGAAAATACTGCTGCTTAACCCTCCCTCACCAAGCGGTGAGAAGTTTACACGCGAGGGGCGCTGCACTCAACAAAGCGCCATCTGGACAACACTGTGGCCGCCTGTCTCGCTGGTTTACACCGGTACACTGCTAAAAGAACACGGCCATGAGGTAAAAGTCATAGACTGCCCCGCCGAACATATAGATTTCAACAGTCTGCCCCGTGTAATTAGTGCATTTTGTCCTGATGCAGTTGTCTGGAGCGCGGCAACACCGTCAATCGACAGTGACCTGAACCTCGCCTCTGTAATAAAAACCCTTAATCCAGCCACGTACACCATTGTCTTTGGCACCCATGTGACAGTGCTTGATCTCAGCGTCCTTGAACACACACCCTCGTTGGACATAGTTGTCAGAAATGAACCTGAAATAACAATTCTGGAAACAATAAACGCCCTTAGCAGCTCATCAGGGCTGGCAAATCTAAGTGCCGTTGAGGGCATAACATATCGAAATCGTACCGGTACAATCACGCAAAACCAGCCGCGGCAGTTCATCCCGGACATCGATGCCCTGCCATTCCCTGACTGGAGCCTTATAAATGTCAACTCGTACAGGCTTCCTCTAAAGGACAAACCATTTCTGATGGTTATGCCGCAGCGTGGGTGTCACTTCCCATGTACGTTTTGCACTAGCAGTACATACTACGGCACCAGGCTGAGAACAAGAAGGGTTGACTCAATAATAAAGGAAATGAAAGAGGCCGCCGAACGCTTCAACATCAGGGACTTTTTCTTCTGGGCTGAGACCTTTACTGCCAATCCCGCCTTTGTGCGCTCTCTGTGTAACGCAATCGTTGACAGCGATTTAAGAGTTTCCTGGGTCTGCAACAGCAGAATTGACACTGTGGACGGGGAATTATTATACTTGATGAGAAAAGCCGGGTGCTGGATGGTCAGCTATGGAATCGAATCATTTAACCCTGAGATATTAAAAGGGGTAAGAAAGAACATCGAGGTGAGCCGGATTAATAAAATCATATCACTGACCAAAGAGGCGGGGATATTGGCCTCGGCGCATATTATTTTTGGCCTTCCACATGAGACGCTGCGCTCTGCCCTTGATACAAAGAGGCGTGTGCTTGGTCTTGACCTTGACTTTGCCCAGTTCTACTGCGCCGTGCCGTTTCCCGGCTCAGCGCTCTATGGTCAGGCGCTTGTAGAGGGGTGGCTTGCCGGTGCTGCGTCTGTTGATTTCACCAGATTCCGGCAGGAAAGGCCGGTAATGACCTTAAATACCATCACACAGTCTGAGGTTGAGGCGGTGAGGGCACAGGCGGTGAGGGAGTTTTACCTGCGCCCCAGGATTATATTTGGCATTTTAAGGCTGATGAACTTTCGTCATATTGGTAAGAATCTCATCTCTGCTTTAAGATTTCTCAGACCGATGAATAAAAGGGTGAAATAAATATGTACATACTTGGCATATGGGACGGGCACGACGCCGGGGCAGCGGTACTGCATGACGGCAGGATTGCATTTGCCATAAACGAAGAGAGGCTCTCACGGCGGAAACTCGACGCGGGATTCCCTAAGCTCTCCATTGAGGCATGTCTGAGTTATCTTAATCTAACGCCACAAGACATTGACTGTATAAGCAGCTCCACCACGGATTTCTCCAAGACCCTGACTCGGGCATTCCCCGTTCTTAAGGAACAGTATTATATGCTCAGAAGACGTAAGGCAGACCATGGGACATTCCCAACCATTAAAAAGAAACTAAAGTACCTTCTCACTGAAATCCCACCGTCAAGGGCATCACTGCTTGCCAGCAACGCGCTGCTTAAGCGGCAGCTTATAACTATGGGATTTAGTAACATTACCCTCAAACACTACGACCACCACTTCTGCCACGCAGCGGCAGCAGCATTTTGTTCCGGCTTTGACAGGTGTCTGGTCATTACGCTTGACGGCATTGGTGACGGGCTGTCTGGAAGCATCAGCGTGCTTGAGGAGGGGCAGCTCAGGAGAACCGCCGTAATCGGCGGCAGGGACTCTTTTGGCATATTTTTTGAGCACGTCACAAACCTCCTGAACATGCGGGAGTTGGAGGATGAGGGAAAGGTCATGGCCCTTGCCGACTATGCCTATCCGGTTGAGGACAGTAAAAACCCGCTCATGGATTTCTTTTTGGTTCGCGGGGTTGAGGTGTTTGCAAGGTACGGCTCATTAGAAATGTATGAAAAATTAAAAAAAATACTCTGGCGCTATCCCTCTGAACAATTCGCGTTTATGGCCCAGAGGACGCTTGAGGTGAAGATAACGAGGCTCATCAGAAATGCCATTAAGCTCACAAATTGCGGCAATATAGCCCTGTCCGGCGGGGTATTTTCCAATATAAAGGTCAATATGCTTGTGGATGAGCTTGAAGAGGTCTCAGGGTGTTTTATATTTCCCCACATGGGAGACGGCGGTCTTGCCCTTGGGGCAGCTATGGCCGCTAACTATGACATAAATAATGTATCGCGGTATGACTTCAAAGACGTATTCTTTGGGCCCGACTTTGGTGAGACCAGTGAATCAGGAGTTGCCGCTGCGTTAAATAAATATAACCTGACATACAAGAGGTACGAAGACAGCGGTGAGCTGATAAATGAGACGGCTAAATTGATCGCCGACGGGCAGATAGTCTTCTGGTTTCAGGGGAGGATGGAGTATGGCCCGCGGGCGCTTGGCAATAGAAGCATCCTTGCGGCAGCAGACTCAGAGGAAATCAAAAACCACCTGAACCTGAGACTAAAGATGCGCGTCTGGTACCAGCCCTTTTGCCCTTCCATATTGGAAGAGGATTTTAAGCGCCTGCTCGTTAGCCGACCTCAGCCGCAATATGACAGATTTATGACCAGAGGCTGCAGGTTACAACACGGCGCAGCCCCGCAGATGAAAGGCGTAATCAGCCTGGGCGCAACGTGCCGCCCACAGGTGGTATCTGAAGGAGACGGGCTGTTTTATGAACTTCTTGCTGAGGTTAAAAAACAAACTGGCAGTGGAGTTGTCCTCAATACCAGCTTTAATCTTCACGGCGACCCGCTGGTCTGCACCCCGGAAGACGCCGTAAAGACATTTATTGCAACAAATAACGGGCACATGGTCATCGGAAATTATATGGTTACTAAACGGGGTAGTGATTAGTACAAACAGGTCAAAAACGCTCTGGTCAGTTACAGCCCTCATAGTGTTGGCGGGCGCTGCTGTATTTTTCTATCATATGAGCAGATTTGACACCGACACGCTGCGTGTGCGCCTCATAAAGCTGCTCCCTATTTGGCTTGAGATTAATTTTACTTTGATAGTCATTGCCTTTGCACTTTGTTCCAGGACACTTTTCTCTGAGTTTGTCTCATTGGAGAGGCGGCATAAGTACTATCTGGCCGCCATTGTATTGCTGGCCTTTGGCGCTGCCTTTTTTATAGCCCCGCGCGTACACAGGATATTCTATGACGAGAACATCTACCTGAACATAGGGCAGAACATAGCCTATCTGGGCAGGGCAAGCATGTGTAACGACGGGGATAATATTTATGGTGTATATAAGTGCAGCGTAGATGAGTTTAACAAGCAGCCCTATGGCTACCCGTTTCTGCTTGCAATGGCCTTCAGACTGGTTGGCAGCTCTGAGGCTCTTGGGCATCTGCTTAACAATATATTTTTCGCTGCATCGGCAGTCGTAGTGTTTTTGATAGCCCGTAATCTATTTGGCGATATTCGGGTGTCTCTGTGTTCATCGCTGATATATGTGCTGATTCCGCATAATATCATATGGGGCAATACTGCCGCCGTAGAGCCGTCTACCGCCCTTTTTACCGGTATGACAGTCATGGCGCTGCTGCATTTCCTTAAAGAAAAGACCATGTCTGCGCTTTTTTTGTTTTCTGCGCTGCTGCCATTGTCCTTGCAATTCCGGTTCGAGTCAATCCTGATACTGCCGGTGCTGCTTATGTTGATTGTGCTTAATGACTGGAAAATCCTGAAGACCAGGGAGTTTTATTTATTTATGGCGCTTTCGCTGGTGTTGGCCCTTGCCCACATGCTTCAGTTGTATACGGTGAGGGGGGACAGTTGGGGGGCAAGCGGCGCAAAGATGTCGCTTTCTTTTATGTTGCATAACTTAAAGACTAACGGCATGTTTTACCTGGACGACAAGAGATTCCCCATGATAGTAACGCTGCTGTTTGCCGTTGGCGTTTTTTATAAGAGGGATTATCTAAGGGAGAGATTAGTAATAGCAGCATGGTTTCTGTTGTTTTGGGGCGTGTTCCTGACTTTTTATGCAGGCAGTTATGACTATGGGCAGGATGTCCGCTACTCAGTTGTGTCATACATGCCGCTTTCATTGCTTGCGGGGCTGGGATTATCGCGGCTATGGTCAATCGTTGTTTCAAGGAAATATATCACAGTGGCAGCAGGCGTTATATTTGTTATGCTCATATTAGCGCGTATCCCATATATAAGGGCAGAGGGGGAGGAGGCATGGGAGTGCAGGGTTGACCATGTGCAAGCCAGAGAGATGTTCTCTATGGTAGATAGGGAAAACTCTGTAATCCTGACACATAATCCCGGGATGTTTTTACTCTGGGGTGCAAATGCCGCCCAGACATCAACGCTTACTTATAACACTAACCGGATGAACTATTTTTTTGAGCGCTACGGCAAAAATGTCTATTTCCACTATAACTACTGGTGTAATGTGGACAACCCTGTGCAGAAGAAATTCTGTCAGGACATACTTAACACGTTCGAGTGTGAGAGGATTTCCTTTTATACAGTACAAAACCGGATATTTGCCCTATACAGGATAAAGAGGAAATAATAAAGGAGGACGATAATGCAGTATCTTACAACGTCATTACAGGCCCTGAAGTTGGGCGGATTGATGGTTTACCCGTTGTTTGCCCTGGGGGTGCTGGCTGTGGCTGTATTGCTGGACAGGATATTTGTATATGTACGATATTGCGGGCTGCCGACGCGAATGGTGAAGATTGCAGAGACTTACAACTTCGCATGGGCGGAGTTGGAACAATGTATGGAATCTATAGCGCCGGGGAGTTACTACAGGCGATTTTTTCAGGTAATCACAGACAACCGCACGAATCCGCCCTGGTGGGTGGAATCACGTGCAGCAGATGAGGCACAGCTTATAGAGATGGCGCTGAACAGGGGATTGTGGATACTGGAGACCATAGTAACCGCCGCACCGCTTGTAGGGCTTGTGGGGACAATAATAGGCATGATGGAGTCGTTCCGGTTGATTGGCACGGGCGGGCTTGTAAATCCCACCGGCATAACGGGCGGTGTGGCGCAGGCGCTGATAGCAACTACACTTGGCATAGTCATAGCGCTTATTGCGTTGTTTGCATTTAATTTTTTTTCACACCTCAACGCTAATATAATGGACAAGATGGAACGCATGGGGACACGTCTGATAGACCGCCTTCGCATGGACAAAGAAGAAGGGGATGGGGCATGAAATTCCACAAAGGCAGACGCTCAAAACGCGGTCGCATAGAAATCATCCCGATGATTGACGTGATGTTCTTCCTTCTGGCTACATTCATACTTGCATCATTGACCATGCAGAACATCCATTCACTGGGGATTAATCTGCCGGAGGGGGCAGTCCCGCCAACCCCTGAAAACACCGGCGTAACCTTAACTATTAAAAAAGACAGCGCCATGCTCCTGAATGATACCCCCGTCACCCTTGCAGACCTGAGTACTAAACTGGAGCCAATGCTAAAGGGCAAGGACAACCGCATAATCGTTGCCGCTGATAACGCAACCCCTCAGGGTATGGTAGTGCAGGCAATGCTTCAGGCCCGCCGCGCCGGTGTAGAACACTTTATGATTGCAGTAATGAGTAATAACCCTGATTAAGCCAATCTAAAATTTCGGGGCTAAAATTTCGGGGCAAGCCCCGCACAGCCTGAGCCGCTTCACATAGCGGCGATGACAGCGGCTCATATGTGCTTTAGGATACGTGCTGTTTAACTGAATTTAATCAATGACGGGTCATAGCCTTCGGGTTTTTCGTAACCCAGCAGATTACACAGTGTTGCGGCGGCGTTGCTTAGGCCGCATTTGTCCAGACCGGCCAGCTTATATTCCCCTTTGTAGCCAAAGTCTATGATTACAAACGGTACGCGGTTTAGCGTATGTGATGTCTTGGGTACCTTTTTCCCCTTTTTCATCACGTACATCTCGTCTGAGTTACCGTGGTCTGCGGTTACTATGACTATGCCGTCGAGTTTTTCTACTACTTTTATGAGCTTGCCGACGCACTCATCTACGGTCTCTACGGCAGTTATGGCCGCCTCCATGACGCCGGTGTGCCCGACCATGTCGCCGTTTGCGAAGTTTAGGCGTCCGAATTTGTATTTACCCGATTCAAGCATCTCTATGGTCTTTTCTGTTATCTCATATGCCTTCATCTTTGGTGCCTTGTCGAAGGTCAGCTTGTCTGAGGGGATTTCGACATAGAGTTCCAGTTCTTTGTCGAGATAACCGGAGCGGTTGCCGTTCCAGAAGTATGTGACGTGGCCGTATTTTTGTGTCTCTGATATGGCAAACATGGGGATTTTCTCTGCGGCAAGATACTCGCAGACGGTCTCTGATATCTGCGGCGGTTCGACGAGGAAGTTCTTTGGGATTTTAGCCTCCGAGTCATACTCCATCATACCGGCGTAGAAGACATCGGGGATACGGCCTCTGTCAATCTTATCGAACTCAGGGCCGCTGTCAAAGGCGAGGGAGATTTCAATGGCGCGGTCGCCTCTGAAGTTACAAAATATAAAGGAATCGCCGTCTTCCATTTTACCAACGGGTTGGCCTGCGTCGTCTACGATGACGAATCCCCCCATGTTTTGGTCGTCGAGGTCTTCCTTATAAAACGCATTAATTGCCTCCTCGGTGGAGCGAAACGGCCTGCCGATACCGTTTACGTGGGCGTCCCAGCCGCGCTTGACGATAGTCCAGTCCGCCTCATACCTGTCCATAGTGACGTTCATCCTGCCTCCTCCAGAGGCGATGCAGTAGTCATAACCCTTTTCGTCTCTGATCTTCTTTAAGAGCTGCTCAAGGGGGACGACATACTCAAGGGCAGTGCGCGGGCCAACGTCTCTGCCGTCTAGCAGCGGGTGAACGCGGGCCTTTTTCACGCCGGACTCGGCTAGTTTATTGAGCATGGCATAGAGATGGTTGATGTTTGAATGAACATTCGCATCTGAGAGCAGGCCGCTGAAATGCACAGCGCCGCCGCCTTTAGCGCGCTGTACAATTTTATTCCATAGTCTGCCATTGAAGACCGCGCCGGTTGCGAAGTCCTCGTTGACACGCTTGGCCCCCTGTGCAAATACGCGTCCGGCGCCAAAGGCATTGTGGCCGACTTCGCTGTTACCCATGTCCTCATCGCTTGGAAGCCCTACCGCCTCACCGTGTGCCGCAATAGATGTACAGAGTTCGCTCTTAAATAGTTTGTCAAGGACGGGGGTCTTTGCCAAAAAGACCGCGTTAGTGTCGTCGTCTTTTCCAAACCCGACGCCATCCATTATGATAAACAGTAAGGGACCCTTACGGCCTGAGAACTCCTTGAGTTTCTTCAACCTTTCCATGTTCAACCATCCTCCTGAGTTTTAGTTTGAGAAATTACCGGTTCAATGCTATATTATGAAATAAACCGCATGTAAAAGCAAGCGCAACGATTGCGCGCCAGCAATTCTCAATGAACGATCTGAGAGCATGGGTTTGGTGTAATATTTGTCATGGGAAGCAGGAGTAGGCGCAAATTTACAAAAAGTTGGCTTAAGTCGAATGTTCCTGGCAAAAAAGAGCGAGTAAATGCTATAACTATGTGATATTACTTTATAATACGGCAGGAGGGTAGAGTGGTTACAATGATGTCTTTACTTGGTAACACCTCAGGCATTTTAACGCGAGCGGCTTCTATCAGTTTTTCAACTGATTCACGGGGATGAGGTATCTGATTGAATGTATTTGTCCCATTAAACGACACTTCCTCGACACATAAGGTGCTAAGTTCCTTAATCCCTTTCCTCTACAGTAATATCCAGATGCTGCCATCTTATGGTAAGTTCACGAACAAGGCCAGCATAACTACAAACACATGACCATATGCCGTGCGTGTTGCAAGCCGTACATGAATCGGGCGAAGCTCCAGTAACCTCATCGGAGTACTCTGAATTCGCAAGACTTCGCGATAGTGTACTTGCACTGAAACATAAGAAATCGAATACTAAATCGAATACTAATCCGAAGTAGCATAGACACATTTACAGTTAAAATCCCCCTGCTGTAGTTTTAGCGCGCCTCAATTTCTCTATCACATCCTACAAAATTGTAGCATTTCAGTCTAAAACCCTCATTTTTCGCACCTCATGCGAATAGGAGATCGGCATAAACACTGGGTAAAACACACATTCATGCGAATTTCAACTATATATAGAGGGTGTTGTGACGGCCTTAGTGTCTGGTCTCTCATTTTTATGATTTGTGGAGGGCATTTTTATGATTTGTGGAGGGCATTTTTATGATTTGTGGAGGGCTGACGGGAGGGTTAACAGATGGATCAAAAAATCTTTAGTAACGGGCGCAACGGAACATTTTGGGGTAGCAAGCCCGACGTACCTGATGGCAGCTACTCAGACCAGGCAGGCGGCTTTAAATAAAATCAAGCCACTTAGAAGCACCAATTAACTCTTAACGTTATTAGTAAGCGACTTAAAAATATTTACAATCGAATTTCCTGAGCAACTAACTCTGTTGCCTATAAGTACGAGGTCAAGGAGGGTTACCCTCCTTGCGGGAGCCTGAGGGCAGCGCCCTCGGTGCCTTTATTCTTTTTAACACGCGGGAGAATTACAAATGGAAAAGACGACAAAGGAAAGAATCCTGTGGCCTGTGATGTGGGGAATTTCCGACGAAGAACGGGAACTTTACAAAGACTTCCCGGTATTTGCACGCGCGGTTCTCAGAATCCAGACTACAGAGGGACGGCTCGCGCCGTTAGTGTTAAACGAGATACAGGAACTGCTCGAGGAGATTGTTGCAGACATAAGGGCAAGCGGGCGCCCCGTGCGGTTGATAATCCTGAAGGCGCGCCGCGAAGGGATAAGCACTTGGGCAGCGGGGCGGCTCTACTGGAAAACTGCAACAAACTTTAACCGTGCCGCCGTCATCATCGCCCATGAAAGGGAGGCTACAGATTTCTTATTCGGCATGGTTAAGCGCTTCCAGCGCCACGTCCCAAACGGCTGTAAACCGGCGGAACTCCACAATAACAGCCAAAACCTCGAATTCAACCGCCCGTCTGGAAATGGCCTTGACAGCGCCATACGCGTAGGTACGGCAAACAAGACCGACTTTGGCTCTGGGCAGTTGATTCACTACATCCTGCTTTCTGAGACTGCGAAGTGGCCGACGCAGAAGGCGTCGCAGTTGCTGACCTCTGTGCTTCAGTGCGTCCCAGATGACGAGGACACAGAGGTCATCTTTGAGAGTACGGCGAAAGGGCCTGCGGGAGAGTTCTATGAACGATTCTTTAGGGCCAGGTACTTTTACGAAGTCTTTCTTAACAACAAAGGGCAGCCGCAATATCGCATGAAGATAAACGAATCCGGCAGCCGTGAAAATCTCTACTCAGCGGTATTTATTCCGTGGTACGTATTCAAAAAATACAAGCTGACGGACAAATGCGCCGGGGTCACTGATGACGAGTTTGCATTGAAAAAACTCTACGGTATTACAAATAGTCACTTGCTGTGGCGCAGGAAGGCGATTGAGAATCGCTGCGGCGGTTCTCTGGACGTGTTCAGGCAGGAGTACCCGTCGAACGCGCGTGAGGCATTTGTAAGCAAACAGAGCTCTATCTTTGACATCAAAAAGATCACACAGATGAAGGCTGCAGCCCCGCCGCCAATTGCCCGTCGTGAGTTTGCCTTTGGCACGATGAAATGGACAGACGCAGCTGAGGGCAGGTTGATGATATGGGAAGAGCCTGGGCATGGCCTTACATACGTAATTGGTGCAGATGTGGCCGAGGGGCTCCAGAGCGGCGATTTTTCTTGCGCCTTTGTAGTGGAGCGTCTGACTGGCAGACAGGCTGCCATTTGGCATGGTCATATGGATGCCGACCTATTCGGTGCTCTGCTCATCAACCTTGGCCGCTACTACAACACGGCGTGGCTCACGCCTGAGCGCAACAATCACGGCCTTACGACAATCCTCAAGATAGTAGAACAGCGCTATCCACGCATCTATGTCGAGATGATTGCAGAGCCACCGGCAAAGTCAAGGAAGCGATTTGGCTGGCTTACTAACGCCTCCAACAAGCACCTGATAATTGATAACCTTGTTTCGGAGATAAGAGACGGCACAAGCGGCATCGTATCAGTTGAGACGTTTGACGAGATGTTGACATTCGTCCAGACAGAAGACGGCAAATACGGCGCAGACGCAGGGGCGCATGACGACAGGGTGATGGCAGCGGCAATCGCCAAACATGTGAGAAAAACACTGCCCCTTCCCTCAAAAACCCCTCTGCGTACAACACCCACTAAGCCCAACGAAGACGCATGGACGTAGCGCGTCTTAATCTTAAATCAAAAGGAGAAACAGATGAAAGCAACAGCACAGACACTCAAGCAAGGACTCAGCACCTATGTAACACACTGCTGGAGTCAAGCCAGGGCAGCAAAAGAACCAATCGAGGCGCAGATGATGCGAAGCCTGAGGCAGCGGGCAGGTAAGTATGACCCCGACAAAATTGGCGCCATAAGACGCGTTGGAGGAAGCCTCATCTACATGCTCCTAAGCGGCGCACGATGCCGGGACGCTGAGGCGTGGTTGAAGGACATACTCGTACAGCCTGACCATATCCCATGGGACCTTGAACCAACGCCCATGCCAGAACTTCCGGCAAAAGAAGGTACCCCACAGCTCACCGGCGCACAGCTCAAAGACAAAGCCCACGCAGCGGCAGAACTGATGAAAGAAAAAATCAACGACCAGTTCAGCGAGGGCGGCTGGTACACGGCAATAGAGGAATTCCTCCACGATGTGGTCACATACAAGGCTGGATTTATCAAAGGCCCGGTGCTG
The DNA here is from genome assembly GCA_001541255.1 of Candidatus Magnetominusculus xianensis. Lineage (GTDB taxonomy): Bacteria > Nitrospirota > Thermodesulfovibrionia > Thermodesulfovibrionales > Magnetobacteriaceae > Magnetominusculus > Magnetominusculus xianensis. The sequence continues at coordinate 4,433 of LNQR01000054.1, read as the reverse complement.
AGAATCGAGAAGGTTCGCAGGAGAATCTTTGACGGCACAACATGGACAAACGTAATAGACAACCGTCTAGTGCCGGAGTATGAGAGACGCTCACCGTTTTATATCTACCCGTCACCGTCAAGCTCAGGCATTGACGACGGCTATCTGATAGACCGCCTGACGCTGACCACATCTCAGATGTCAGCGCTTGCCGGAGTGCCCGGGTTTGACTATGAGGCGATAATGGCGGTGCTGCATGACCACAGAGAGGGCATTCTGCAAAAAAAGACCTCAAGCAGCGGCGGCGACGGCCTAACGCAGACCGGACACAATCCATTTACGGGCGGCAAAGACGACAAGATAGAAGTCCTGGAGTTTTGGGGCGACATTGACGGAGGGCAAATCCTGTCATGGGCAAATGAACCTGATACGCCGCTGATTGAGGATTTCTTCGGCACACCAACAATAGACCCAGCCGTTGTATATCACGTATGCGTATGGCTTTGTGGTGACAGGGTGTTAAAGGTAATGCCGAATCCTGACCCGATGGGGCTGAAGCCATTTTCAAAAGTATCGTTTGAGGAAATCCCCGGGGTATTTTGGGGAACCGGCCTCTGTGAGATGATAGAGGACGTGCAGACGGCGTGTAATGCGATAGCGCGTGCGATAATAAATAACGTTGCCATAGCAAGCGGGCCGCAGCTTGAGAGGAACGTGGACAAGGTAATCCCAGGTGAGTCCAAAGAAATGTGGCCCTGGAAGGTGTGGGATGTCACCGACGCGCAGATGTCCGGGGCACAGGCATTGAGGTTTTACAGCCCGCCAATGGTGGTAGATAAGCTAATGGCGGTATATGAGTTTTTCCTGAAGCGCGCTGAGGAGCAGACGGGCATCCCGACATATACAGGCGGCAGCATGAAAGATGTGGCGGCAAACGGTACTGCAAGCGGGTTTTCGATGCTGATAAGTCAGGCCGCACGAGGCATCAAAAATGTTGTAAGGAACATCGACTCAAAGGTGATAGCGACATCGGTAGAGAGACAGTACTACTTCAATCTCGACCATGATAAGGGTATTGACGATGTCCCTGATCTAAAAATAATCGCAAAAGGTACTTCATCGCTGATAGCGAAGGAGCAGCAGGCGATAAGACGGAGTGAGTTCCTGCGCGCGACGAACAATCCGGTCGATATGGAGATAATAGGCAAAGATGGCCGCAGACAGATGTTAAGAGAAGCGGCAAGGGCGCTTGAGCTTGACGTAAACAAGGTAATCCCTGAGCAAACATCACCTGAAATCCACAACTCAGCGAATGTAGAAGCTCAACCCGTACAGTCAGTAAATCCCGCTGGAGATACCGCAGCGGGCAGTGACTTTAAGTTGTTCTAACAGGAGACAGCGCTGGGGGTTCCCGCTTGCGAGGGAACCCCCCTAAACACCGTACATATAAAACTGGCCGCATTCGCGGCAGTAATTTAAGACCCACAGGAGGATGCATGAAACAGTCACAGCAATTTTGGATTCAAGGTGAAGATGGTAAACTTGAAGGAAGCCTGCCCGATGTTCCAAAAAAAGGAGGCGCGCACGAGGCGGTTAAGACAAGCAAGCAGCTTAACCCTAATCTTGCAAAGATAAGAGAGAACCTGAAGAAGCACAAGAACTCTGTAGCTTTGGCTAGTGACAAGAATACTGCGGTTGTTGCTCAAGCCCTAAAAGGAGAAGGTGGTAAAATGCCAGGAAGCACATCCGGGGTTTCCAAAAAAGGAAATGAAGGTGATGCTGCTAAGAAAAACGTGCAAGGTAGTTCTTTTCTTGAAACGCTAAGAAAGAGAATTGAACTCAAGCGCCAGAACTCTTTGTCTTTAAAAGCAAAGGAAATTGTTGAGAAAGCGTATGCGATAGCGAAAAAGGAGAAAGAAAAGATGGATGTAGCTTATAATCGTTTGAAAAATACTCCTTATGGCAATATCGGGGTAGATAAATACTATCACAGTGTAGCTCACTGCAAAATCGCCAGGCTTGGCTATAGTGGCGTAATTTCTTCACATGCTTTTGGGTTAGGAAAGGAATTGTTCGATGTATATAAGGAACATTTTACAAACCCTAAGCCTTTCAGCACCTTATCAAAAGTAAAAGACAGCGTAGAAGATATGGAAGCAAACGAGATAGGCAGGCAAGCTGGAATAGGTGGTGATCCCTCTAAGTCCTGTGAAGAACTTTGTAAAGGGCAATGGCCAAAGAGTATTCCAGAGGAATACAAGGTATAAGAAGGGTGATCAACATGCACTACGTCAACTGAGAAGGTAAGGGATTGACTGATGTTGCTTGCAATGAAACGCTGCAGTAATTAATCAGACTCATTGCAAGCAACTGATGGTTTGGTAGTGAAATTAACAAGTGTTGCTTTTTTTCTGCTGTTGGTTTACAATATTAATGGAAATATTGCAATGTTAATCTGTGACATAATTGTAGACATAGTTATAAATAAATTGATTATATAATATACCAAGATAGTTAATGAATACTATTAAGATAATAACAAAAATATTAATGCCTATACTCTTATGGATAGTTGTCTTTAATACTATTATAACATGCGAAGATGAGATATTATTACATATTATTGATTATAAAGATAAATGGGTAGAAACATATTACATTGGAATCGGACATGGTAATAAAGTGATGCTTGACTCTTATCCATATAAACTTGATAATGGCTCTATACAAGTAGAAATATTATTAACACTTGATAATGTTACAAAGAATTCATTTGAAATTAGGGAGCGTTTTATAGATTCTGAGATACATAATAGGTTATATTACTGGTTGAGCTTCAAATATAAGACATTTTCGACAAATTGTAAAGAAGTCAGAAAAGATATGGTTGTGTTTCCAGTTTCAATATCATCGCCAAGCTGGTGGCCTGATGATTTAAAAAAATCATTTTTCAAAAAAAACCGCACAAAATATATGTTTTATCGATGCCGTGCTGGATACGCTGGCTATGACCTTTCATTTTTTCAATATTTTGCTATCGATAATACAAATAGAACTGGATATTATTGGAATACTATGTTGGTAAATACAGATAATAAAAGCGTAAGAAAATACTATTATGATTGGGAATAATATAAATAGTTTCTAATATTGCCATGTTATCAAAGGCAAATAGTTATAACTCGCAGAAAAGCTACCGTCCTACAATGATTTCACTACAGGCATTTGTTTATAACGAATGTGAAGAGAGCGTCTAAAGACACAGGTAGAATATCTACTGGAGAAGCCGACGATGCTTGCAATGACATCGCCTACATTAACGGGATGTCATTGCAAGCAAAGAAAGTTGCTTTATGAGCATACTAAACAACAAGAAGCATTGCTTTAATATTAACCATATGTTTATAATAGCTGATGAAAAAAAATGTGCTAACACTTATGATGATAATAGTTGTCGGTGAAATCATTTTTCGTATTTTTTATAATATAGCAATATTACCTATAGGGAAAGAAATAGTGGAAGAATTAAGTGAATTCTTTTCAAACAACATAGATAGATACTATGAGGGGGCGGGGCACAGCAATGAGACAGGCGTTAGGGGGTTCCCAGCAGATGCCTTCAATGTTAGAAAACGGATTAATTATGATGACGCTCTTGTAATATGGTTAAGTTTTGATTTTGTTACTTTTAATACAACTTGCAGAGAAATTGAAGAAAGCACAATTTCATTTCCACTACATTATAATTGTCCAAGATGGTGGCCTACTAACTTACAAAAGACATTATCGCCAATAAATCGTGCAGATTATAAGTTTTATAGCTGTGGTGATAAATTCTATAAACCAAATTATATTTATAAAGAATATTACGCAATAGATAATAAATCAAAACATGGGTATTACTGGGAAATTCCAAATCCTAATGTAAGACCAGAAAGACTTATGAACAATGAGTGAAGAAATACATGTTAATAATGAAGATGCAAGAGAATTGTAAATATTATTATTTGGACACAGAATTTATGTACAACATTATCATCACATTATATAGATAGATGAGGATACTTATGATAATGGAAAACCTTATCATGGTCATTACACTTTATGACCAAATAAAAAGGCATTGACTTTCTAATAGCTATTTGTTTATAATATTACATGAAAAAAATTGTGCTAACACTTATGAGTATAATAGTTGTCGGTGAAATCATTTTTCGTATTTTTTATAATGTAGCAATATTACCTGTATGGGAAGACTTTTTGTCGGCTATTCCTTTTTTAGATATTAATAAGTACATAAGTAAGTAGACATAAAATTAAGCAAAATGTTATGATGAATGATGAGAGAATTAGACGGTAGGAAGTTATTAATAAGTACACAAGTAAGTAGACATAAAATTAAGCAAAATGGTATGATAAATGATGAGAGAATTAGACGGTAGGAAGTTAGATCA